>DATCSV010000068.1:0-3178 GCA_036568285.1 Flavipsychrobacter sp.
GAATTTTGCATATTCACCATATTTTTGCTATCTTTGTACTAACAAAAAACCAAACTATGAAGCACCCGCTTACCACCACCAACACCGCATTATCCACGCCTCCCTCCGGGAGGCTTTTTTGTGAATTGTTAACTCCCGGCGCAAACACGTTTGGGTTAACAAAAGTTAACATTTTCACACAACGAATTGAAAATCAATACCCATTTGTTCACGTTTTTGCCGCTTGTCACGCAAGAAATCATCATTTTGTTAACCGCCACCCTACAAAACGACAACAAATATCTTGGTTTAGGCATCAGGGAAATACAGCCAGGCAGCACAGTAGCACTAAGTACAATCAAGGACACAACCGAGGCATCAGGTGTAACATGCACTCGGCCTCTTTTTCTTTGCTTCGTTTCTTTTGGAGGGGCAAAAGAAATGAAGGGCAGCTGAGTAGCGACCCAATGCTGAAACCTGGTATGTCGAATGCCAGAAGCCCTAAGGCCTTTTATATTCGTATTATTAAATCCTTTTCACAAAAAATTATAACCCGTTTATGCCCCAACAGCCTATAAATCAGTAAACTTGTGGAAAGTAGCTTTATATATATGGATATAGAACCCATTCAGGAAAATACGGAGCAGGTACAGCCTGCACCGGCCGAGTCTACAGCCACGGATAGAATCAACGAACTGGTCACCCAGATAGAAAGGGTCATCAGGGGCAAACGCCACCAGGTAGAGATGGTGGTGACCTGCCTGCTGGCAGGCGGCCATATACTTATGGAGGACAATCCCGGCACGGGTAAAACCGTACTGGCACGTACGCTGGCGCAGTGCATCAGCGGCGAGGGCGGCGAAGGGCACGTGCTGTTCAAAAGGATACAGTTCACCCCCGACCTGCTGCCTATGGACCTGATAGGCACCTATATCTTCGACGACAACGCCAAGGAATTTATATTCAAGAAGGGGCCGCTGTTTTGCAACGTGTTGCTGGCGGATGAGATCAACCGCGCCTCGCCCAAGGTACAGAGCGCCCTGTTGGAGGCCATGGCCGAGCACCAGATAACCACGGGTGATGTCACTATCAAGCTGGAAAAGATGTTCTTCGCCATCGCCACGCAAAACCCCATAGAGATGGAGGGCACCTACCCCCTGCCCGCCGCCCAGCTCGACCGTTTCTTTATGAAGATACAGTTCGGCTATGTGGACGAGCAGAACGAGATCAATATCTACAAAGAATACCTGGACATAGCTACCAACCTGGTGACGCTCAGCCGCGTGCTGACGATGCAGCAAATACTAGCCCTGCAAAAAGAAGCGGAAGAAGTGTTCATACACGACGAAATAATAAAGGCGGTGAGCAATATAGTACGCGGCACACGTGCCCATGCAGATATAACACTCGGGGCATCTACACGTAGCGGCATCGCCTTCTTAAAATGCCTGCGGGCTTATGCATTATTGCGCGGCCGCAGCTTCGTAATAGAAGACGATGTGAAAGACATAGCCTACGAGGTGCTGGAGCACAGGCTGGTATACCGCAACAAAGACGGCAAGCAAAACGCGCTCAACAGCATCATCAACAAAGAGGCGGAAAGGCTGGCCAAACTCAGGCTCTACGCCTGATAGGGACCATGACAAATGAGATGGTTTAACGGCAAAATATCATGGGTATATATCACCTGCATGCTGCTGGCAACATCGTTGCAGGCGGTGGCGCAGATGCAGGCGCCCCTGCGTGGACCTAATGCGGCTAAGCGTTACGAGATCAACGCCAAGCGCATGGACAGCGATATGTACAGCGAAGATGCCCTGCCCCGCTCGCGCGAGTTCAAGCGGATAGACAGTACCTACTACGTAGGCTGGATGTTTGAGGGGATATATAAATACAACCATGCTGCCGACTATCTCGGCTTTAAAAACGCAGCCGCTCCGCTGGAGCGTGCGCTCAACCTGATAGAACGCGACTTCAAACCCGAGCTGCGTACCCGCTCATCTGATTTGCTCACATACTACCCGGTGTACTTTTACCATTACGAGTACAGTACCATCGCCTTCCACCTGTTGATGTGTTACAACAATATGGAGGAACCCATGAAAAGCTACAACCTGCTGCGCCGTGTGCTCAAATGGAATTTCCAGAGCGACTACTACAACATGGATGTGTACAACCACCTGGCGTGGCTGGTGCACCGCCACCGCTACTATACCAGTGAAAAATATCCTTTCCTGAAGAATACGATAGAAGAAAATGAACGCCTCGCCAACCGCTACCTCGATTCGCAACTGCGCCGCATAGCTATCAACAAAAGGCTGAACGCACAGATATTCCGCCCCGGCTACGAGCGTATGGAAAAACTGGCGGTGTACCACTACAAGTCTATATTGTACAGCTATGCGCTTAAGGTAGATTCGGCTGCGCATTATTACAACCTGATGCGCAACAGCCCCATCTTTCCGCACAACAACTACGCTACCTTCCGTGCTATCTGCGGAGATTTTCGTGAGGCTGAAAAAGAATATGAGTTAGCCATAGAGCAGGATGCCGGCGATAAGCGACTGAAGGAATGGGCGTACTATACAGCCAGCATCAACCTGTACAAAGCGCAGCCGGATAAGGCCACGGAGTTGATGAAGGACATGATAAAGGCCAATGGATCCACACCGGGTTTTGGCTGGTATAACATAGCCCTGGGCCGCGCCATGCATTACAATGGAAAAATATCAGAGTCAGAGCGGTATATCAAACGTGCATCCGAATTTAAAGAGCTGCATATAGGCACCACCCTCAGCCAGCAGCACTACGATTTCAGTACGCAGATGGTGAAGCTACTGAACGTAAATGCCGAAATAGAAAAACAAAAATTTGAGAATGCTAATTGGTGGTACAATCCCAAGGCACTGGCTAAGATGGCCAAAGCCGTCAGCGACAAATACACGCAGCAATTCCTCATCATCAACCAGTTTGCCCAAAACCCAGAGCGCGACCGTGTGGTATACAAACTATTCAGTACCGAAAGTACCGTAACATGGGACGAGATATGGTTCCTGATACGGGACTTCAGCACGCGTTATTTCATCACCAGGTTTGAAAAGGAAGTGCAGAACGATGAGCGCCGTTACATCCGCAAGTACTTCAAATACTTCATAGCCCGCCTGCACATGAAGCTGGATAATCACAAAGAAGCACGCAT
>DATCSV010000069.1:0-2640 GCA_036568285.1 Flavipsychrobacter sp.
TTACCGAACAGCCCCAATATTATGATTGGATGATGAATGCCGATTTTCCGTTACATACCAAGCAGAAGATAACAGAGATACTTACCCGCATGAAATTGCAGAAAGCAGGATTAAAATCTTAGCTATTCGTTAAGAGCGGATAAATAAGAAATGTGTATTTTCAATCTTTAATTTTTGCCCGATTGGACAAACTCGTAATTATACCTACTTATAACGAAAAAGAGAATATTGAACGTATTATTCTCAAGGTACTCTCTTTGGCGGGAGGATATCATGTATTGATTGTAGATGACGGCTCGCCGGATGGCACCGCCAACATTGTTCGCAAGCTCATGGATACGTATCCCGAGCAAGTGCATATGATAGAACGCACAGGCAAGCTGGGGCTGGGCACTGCATACATTGCAGGCTTCAAATGGGCATTGCGCAGAGAGTATGAATATATATTTGAAATGGATGCTGACTTTTCGCACAATCCAGACGACTTGCTGCGGTTGCACCAGGCATGTGTGGCCGGGGCGGATGTTGCGGTAGGCTCACGGTATGTACGTGGTGGCAAGCTGGTGAACTGGCCCTGGGACAGGAAGGTTATATCGCGTGGCGGTGCTTTTTACACTAAGCTGATTACCTGGATGCCTGTAAACGACCCTACGGCTGGTTTTGTTTGCTACCGCAGAGAGGTCTTAAAAACTATCCCGCTTTCAGACGTACAATTTATTGGTTATGCGTTCCAGATAGAAATGAAGTATCGTGCATGGAAGGCCGGGTTCAAACTGAAAGAAGTACCAATCACATTCGAAGACAGGAAAGAAGGCACGTCAAAAATGACATCAGGCATCATACACGAGGCTATGTTTGGCGTATGGAAAATGCGTGGATTCAACCATATAAAGAAAAAATAGTCAACCTTGCCAGGCCTTGATCAGTCCCCCATTACTAATAATTGTATTCTTAACGCCCGGGCCTTCTGAGAATAGGATATCCAATATGCTTAGATTAGGATAAAAGCCGTTGCGCTCGGCAAATAGCTGGTAATAAAAGCCTTGTTCTGCAGGTAGTGCGTTCTTCTCAATACCTGGTCTGAATACCTTACGCAAATCTGTGGCGTCCTCATAAGCATCCCGGTAGGTATGAGCGTTAACGCTTCTGAACCTGATACTGGTATGCTCTTTTGCCCAGTCTATTGTAGCTGCATTAAAATCAACCAGTTTGTCAAATCTATCGATAAACAGTCGCTCCAGCGATGGCGCATAATACTCAAAATATGGCGAACGCCCGTACACAGAAAATATCGTACGCCAATGCTGTACCTGCCATTTCTCTTTGTTATCTATCCCCACCTGCTGCATAGGCGTCCGCTGGTTGCGCCCTTGCGATAGGGGTACAGACAACTGTATAAGGCCGTTAGCGCCGGTGATATAATACCTGTTGCGGTAAGACATTTTTACAAAATGCTCCGCCTGGTCGAAAACCACCTCCTCTACCGCGGCTGCCAGCATCCACCAGCGTATATTAGGGAAAGGCATTAATGGACTTACCAACTGCATCATCGTGCAAATAAAGCTATTTCAGTAATTTGCGTAAAATAATAAATAATGAGCCGTTGGATTGGATTGTGTTTTTTGCTTTTACTCACCGGGCAGGTGGCCTATGGTATTAATGCCTTGCCTGCCTATACCGTCTTCTATTTGCCCGCCGAGGGGGGTAGACAGCCGCAGCCCTATATAGAACTGTATTGGCAGATAGACCCCTCCTCCGTCGAGTTTTCAAAGAATAGTTCGGGTGTATGGATAGGCAAAATAAAAACCACTATTGATATTGTACATGACACGGGGGTCATTGCATCTGAAAAATTTTACTTGCAAACCACACCTGCGGCATCACTGCTGGCAGCGCAGCTGCAGAACATTATGGACCTGCACCGTTATGTAACTGCAGCCGGAAAAGTAAAAATAAAAGTGACCTTATCACAGGATGGTTATGAACATAAACGTTTTGCATATGAAGACTCTGTGAATATCACAATGCCGGAGGAAAAAGCATTTTATGGAGGGCTGCAACTGTTGGATACCGCCTATGCTACAGACCTGCAAAATAATATATACCTGAAAAACGGCAACCTCCAGGTACCTTCCTGTATCAATTTTCTGGATGACCGCAAGAAGGTCATGCAGTATTATACTGAGCTACACGGCACAAATAAGATACCCGCCGATGAGCTTCCACTCATCCAGTACGTATTCGTTTCTAAGAAGGAATATGACCACCCGGTAGTGGAATTACTACAAACTGATACATTGAAACCAACAAGGATATTGCCTATGCTGGGCAAGTTCAAAATTGAAGCGCTAGGCTCAGGCAATTATCACCTGAACTTCCTGCTGAAGAATAGTAAGGGAAATGATGTAGCTAAACAAACATTGTTCATACAGCGCAGTAATGCCAATCCCGTTGTTGCAAAGGATACATCAGGCGCTGATAGCAGCGAACCGGTTTTTGAGAAAGTTGATTTCATCGACCTTACCAAAACATTTGCAAGTAAATACAATGTGTCTCAGCTAAAAGCCATATTGAAAATGCTGAAACCCATTGCCGATGAAACGGAGATACTGAACATCGAGGGTTTTGCGAAGCGTCCTG
>DATCSV010000070.1:0-11160 GCA_036568285.1 Flavipsychrobacter sp.
GTGTCCACAGCATCTTACCAACCTCTTGTCAACGGTGCCACGCTGAATGACACAACCGTGTGGGATGATGAAATGTACAAAGTGGATATTCCATTTACATTCAAGCTCAATAATAAGTCCATGACACGCCTCTTCCTGGAATCAATGGAAATTGTAATGCCTGACACAGCAGGCAGCATGGATGGCTTGCCCATCATAAGTGCCGATTTAATTGATCGCGGCATAGTTGATTCGTTACAGGCGTCTAAGTCGCCGATACGTTATAAAACTGATGGTGCCGCAGGCAACAGGATACTGAAAATTGAGATAGCCAATGCGGGCTTTGCCGAGGAATTTTATGCAGACAGCACGGTGGATGATTATTTAAATATGCAGGTGTGGTTGTACGAAAATGGCCATATTATTGAATACAGGTACGGCAGTTCATCTGTTACAGACTTTCCTACCTACTTCCCAATGGGTATGCTGACTGGTTTTGTGAAAAACATTGATTTTGCCAGCTCCTCTTTCGATATGATGTATATTCTCAGCGGCGACCCTTCTGCTCCTGTTATTGACAGCCTGACACAAACTGCATTCAGCACCGGTCTTACGGCATTCCCCGACTCTGGTACGGTGTACCGTTTTACGCCCAAGCCGACCGCGGTGAACGATATGCACCGCGTATTGGAAATGAGCCTTTACCCCACACGTACCACCGGCTCTCTGTACATAGATAACCCTAACAAGACAGAAGCGACCTATAAGGTGTTGTCTTTATCCGGTCAGGTATTGAAATATGGCAGCATTAAGAAGGGGTTGAATACTGTGGAAGTAAATGACGTGCCGGCAGGACAATACCTGGTGAGGTTCGATTATGACGCGGGTTTTGAAACACAAAGGTTCATAAAGCTATAGCATGGGGCAAATAAACGGGACAGGCGCTGCGGCGCCTTCCTGTTTTACCGCTATAAAATGATTAAAAATATACCGTTCTTTGTATCTGTTTTTTATTTAAGTATGGCACCGGAGCAAATAGTAGAAGCAGCCTTCAAATCCTTGTTTGATAAGGAGTATCAGAACCTGTGCAGGTATGCCTACAGCTACCTGAAGGATGAACACCTGGCTGAAGATGTGGTGCAAAATACCTTTATAAAGATATGGGAACAGAAAAAAGACCTGTTGCCCACAGAAAACGCACGTTACTACCTGGTCACTTCTGTGCGTAATAACTGCATATCTGAATTGCGTAAGACAAAAAATCTTAGCTACCCTGAAGATAACCCCGGTACAGATGCGGAACCCTTCTTTTCTCATATGTTGCAAAAGGAGGAGTATAATGAACAGCAACAACGTATAGCTGCGGCATTGGACAGGCTACCTCCCAAATGCAAAGAAATATTCCTGATGATAAAACTGCACGGTATGAGCTACAGGCAGGTGGCCGAAACGCTGGAACTATCGGTAAAAACGGTTGAAAATCAAATGGGTAAGGCTATCAAGACCTTTCGGAACTTGTGCCTGCCGGTCTTACTGTCCTTGTGCAACCTGTTCGCTGTCAAAAATTTCATGTTCCCGTAGGGGTAATGAGTTAAAATTTCGTTTTATAAATAATAACTAGATGAACAGATGGAAGAGCGGATCCACATACTAATAGCGAAAAAGCTGACGGGGGAAGCAAGTGCAGAAGAATTGCGAGAGCTGGATATATATGCTGCAGAAAGTAACGAACATCGCTCAGAGGTGACCGACATGGAAGTACTGTGGCGTGAAAGTGATAGCCTGCTGGCAGGACCTAAGTTTGATAAGAATGCTGCATGGGAAAAAATCAATGCGAGTATCAACTCTGCTACTCAGTCGCCCGTCAAAGGGAAGACAATAGCTTTTCCGGCATGGACGAAAACAGCAATAGCAGCAGCGGCCGTACTCGTTATAGGTTTGTTTGTGATAATAGGTGTAAACAAGACCGGAAATATAACCATAGTGGCTGATGCTGGCGATAAAAAAGTGACATTACCTGATAATTCGGTGATCACTCTGAAATCCGGCGGAGTTCTTGCCTACGAGAAGTCCTTTAATGACGACAACCGTAATATAGTGCTACAAGGTGAAGCATTTTTTGAAGTAGCCCGTAACGAGCAAAAGCCGTTTATCATTAATGCAGGGGATGTATCAGTACAAGTGTTGGGTACGTCGTTTTATGTAAAAAGTGGCGACAATGCGTATGTAGCCGTAGTAACAGGCAAGGTGCAGGTAGCCCGGAATAAAAATACAACCGATAGGCTGATACTGACCCCCGGGGAAACGGGCCAGTTAAAAGGAGAAGCCTTAGTGGAAGATGCTACTGGGATAGATGACCTGATGTATTGGAAGACAGGTAGCCTTAATTTTGCCGATGTTCCACTTGTGGATGTAGTGGCGAGGCTGGATAAAATATTTGCAGAGTCTGTCCGTTTATCGGATATGATACCTGCCGAAGCACGCAGCCAGGTGGTCAGCATAACGTTTAGTCAACAAACATTGGAAGAAATGCTGCGGGAACTTTGCCTTGTAACGCAATGCAGCCTGCAGCCAGACGGTAACAATTATATTATAGCGCCCCTGCAGTGATCAAGTATATACTTTTCTGTATAATCTTATTGACATGTTTCTTTGAGCCGGGCAGTTGCCCGGCTCAGGTGCGTGGATGGCTGTCGCAGCCATATCAGCCGATAGCCAAAGCCGGTACCGTCAAAGATTTTCTTTCAGATATGAAAGAAAAAGGTATTCCCCTTTCTTACAGCGAGGCGTACATAGAACCCCAACGGCAGATAACTATGCGTGGTACAGAACAAACGGTGTTGGATGTGCTGAATACGCTGTTTGCCGGGCAATACCTGGTCTTTATTGAAAAGGACGATAAAATACTGATAGCACCTAAAGAGCAACAGGAGGGCACGAGCCCCCGGGGGCAACACCGCACCATCAATGGCTTCATCAAAGAGGCTGGCAGTAATGAAGTGCTGGTATCGGCCAGCGTGTACGCACCGGGTACACCATATGGTACTGTAACTAATAGTTATGGCTACTACAGCCTTGTTTTGCCATCTCACATACGCACGGTGGTGTACTCTTATATCGGCTACAAGGCAGATACAATAGACCTGTTGGCCGCCGACCGAAAGGATGTGACACTCACCCGGGACGATGTCCTGGACGAAGTGCTGATTGCAGCTGATAAAGAAAGCAGCCCTGAACACCTGCACATGACCGCCGCCGACATACAGGCACGTCCTGTAGTGTTGGGCGAAAATGATGTAATGCGCGCACTCCAATACCAGGCCGGTGTGCAGGCGGGTATTGACGGGTCGAGCCAGGTGCTGGTACGCGGCGGCGACCCGGGCCAGAACCTGAACCTGCTGGATGGCGTTCCCCTGTATTATGTAGACCATTTTTTCGGCCTTACTTCGGTGTATAATTCAGATGCGGTGAAGTCAGTAGATTTCCACAAGGGTGCGTTTCCGGCACGATACGGAGGCAGGTTGTCTTCTATTATTGACGTGACCACCCGCGATGGCAGCCTGGAAAAATGGGGCGGACAGTTCAGCATGGGTTTGGTGAAAAGCAGCCTGAACCTGGAGGGCCCGATTATCAAAAACAAATCGTCTATCATGCTATCCGCCCGGCGTACATGGGTAGATGCCTTCTGGAAGCCTTTCACAAAAGACCCCAGTTTCAATTTTTACGACATTAACGGTAAGGCTAATTATATACTGAATGAAAACAACAGGCTGTATGTGAGCTTTTATAAAGGGAGGGATAAAATCAAGTCGAAAGTAGACGATGGGTCTATCAGTACGCAATGGGGCAATACCATTGGCTCTGTCAAGTGGAATTCGGTGTTAAGCCCGAAGCTGTTCGTCAACAATATCTTTACCTATAGCCGTTTCAAATACCGGCTGGATGATACGCGGCAGGTGATACAATACGGCACCATTTCCAACAGCAGCGACTATACAGGTACCTCTACCATCAACGAATTTACTCAAAAGATTCAGGCCAACTGGAACCTGAATGCAAGCCACCAGGTGGAATTGGGCGAAAAATATTCCTATTCGGTTTTCATACCTGTATCTCTCGAGTCGCAATCTTTATATACACAAGCGGGATTGGCTGCGCCTATCTCTACAGAATTCGCAACGCATGAGGTCACACTTTTTGCTGAAGACAATATCACCATCAATGAAAAATGGCTGATTCGCCCTGGCATACACTGGGCTACATGGTTCAATAAAGACTTTAGTTATTCAGCATTGCAACCCAGGTTTTATGCCGCTTTCAGCATCACGCCCCGTCACGTACTGCACAGCTCGTTCACACAAATGACGCAGTACCTGCATTTGGTGAATAACAACTCCTACGGGCTGCCTACAGATTTCTGGATACCCAGCACCAGTCTTATAGAGCCGGAGGAATCGCTGATGGGTACATTGGGTTACAAGGGTACGCCGGGGAAAAACTTTGAGTATAACATCGACTTCTACTACAAAGACATAACAGGCGTGACCATGTACAACCAGGGTAAAGACTTGTTTGATAACACCATTCAGTGGGAAGATAAAATTATTCAAGGCAGGGGTTGGAGTTACGGCGCGGAAGTTTCGTCTGAAAAGAAAATGGGCTCATTCACGGCGGCGTTTGCTTATACACTTTCATGGACATGGCGGAAGTTTGCACAACTGAACAATGGCGCAGCCTTCCCTTATCGCTACGACAGGCGGCACAATTTCAAAGCATCGCTTGTGTACCAGCGAAAAAAGTTTGAAGGTGCGGCTAGCTGGACGTATATGAGTGGGGAGGCTATTACCTTGCCCGACCAGGTGTATCCGGATTTTGACCGTAACCTGATGATAGACCCGGGCTCAGCGTATTACAGCAGCAACTACACATACAATTACACCGGCTGGAATAACTACAGGCTGCCGCCGATACACCGGCTGGACCTCGGCTTCAAATTCAAAAAGCAAAAACGTAAAACGCAGCGGGAATGGGGCATTGGTGTGTTTAATGCTTATGCTAACAAGAACGTCATGCTGGTTCAGTTGGAGCAAGATCCGGATACACAGCAGTTCAACCTGCAGGCTTTCAGTTTTTTGCAGTTTGTACCCTACCTCACCTACAAGTTGATTTTCTGACATGAAAAGGGGAACGATACACATCATAATGGGTTTATTAGCGACAGTAATAGCGTTTGTTGCTTGCACCAAAAAGCTGGAGCTGCCGGACATACCCCATGAAAAGAAAATAACGCTGATTGCAGAGCTGGTAGCCAACGATAGCTTTTATGTCAGGGCGGGGCAGAGCGTACCGCTGACCAGAAACTCCTCATTGTATTTCGACCTGCTGCGAAATATGAAGCTGTCAGTTGAGCCAGTTGGTTTGCCTGCGTTCGCGCTTACGGAATACGCAGAAGAATTTACAGGGCAGGCCTATACTTTGCCATTTGCTTCCAGTCAGAAAATAGCACCTAATACTACATACCAGATTACTGCAGCTCATCCGGAGGTTGGTACTGCTACTGCTAAGATAATGATACCCGGACCATTCACAGCTTCGATAATAGATACTGCCCATATACAGTATTCGTCTGCAGACGCACTACAAGCGGATATAACTATCAACGACGATGCGGCGAGTGAACATTACTACGTGATTGAGGTGTTGAAGCAGATCGTGAACATACGCAACTATTTCTATCACAACAATCAATGGCTGGATGCCGGCATCTATGCAAACAAGCTAATTTATGACAGCCTGGTAGCGGCAGGGGTGCAGGTGCAAAAACATTCAGATACTACTTTCCAAAGGGCGTACACCCGGCAGGGTGTTTATTCAAACGACCCGAATACTGAAAATGTAAAAGACGGCGACATCTTCGCCATGAACAAACGAATTCTTCTTAAGGATAATTACCTCAACGGGCAGAACTATACTACAAGGGTAATCATTCGTAATACGGTAAACGAATTTGAAGAAGACGCCCGCAAAGGTGTGGTACATATAATGGTTAAATCAGTTCCCAAAGAATACTTTGAGTTCCTGAAGGCATATGAGCAATATGACCCCTCGGTTGGGTTTAATTCGCTGGCACCACCCGTAAAACTCACAGGCAATGTAGAGAATGGCCTGGGTATGGTAGGTGCTGCCTACGAGGTCCGTTTCAGCTACTGGTTCGACACATGGGGTTTTTAAGTTTTTTTATTGGTTGCATATAGGGGTATGCATGCTTTTGTGCGTTTTGATACTGTTATTAAACGCATAAAGCATGACCAAAATCAAATTCATTCTATTTCTGGTAGCCACGGTAAGCTGTTTTGTAACCGGGGCGCAGAACATTACAGTAAGTGGTTATATTTCTGAAGCCGGTAGCGGTGAGCGGCTGATAGGGGCCACCGTGTTTGTTCCGGGCAGAAATATCGGCACCACCACCAACGCTTACGGTTTTTACTCAATTACTCTGCCTGCTGATACATTTACGTTACGCTATTCTTATATCGGCTACCAATCTCAGGTAAAACAAATTAGCGGCAAAGGAAGCCAACAGGTGAATATTGAGATGAAGCAGGAAAAAGGCCTGGAGGAAGTGGTGATTACTTCGCAGAAGGATGCTATACAATCGCGTACACAAATGAGCAGCATAGACCTGCCCATACAAACTATTAAATCCCTGCCGGCATTCTTGGGAGAGGTGGATGTAATGCGTGCTATTCAATTGCTGCCCGGTATACAGGCGGGCAACGAAGGTTCTACAGGCATATATGTACGTGGCGGAGGCCCCGACCAAAACCTGATATTACTGGACGGCGTACCTGTGTACAATGCCAGTCACTTGTTTGGCTTTTTCAGCGTATTCAACGCTGATGCTATACGTAGTGTGGAAGTGATAAAAGGAGGTTTCCCTGCGCGGTATGGTGGCAGGTTATCTTCTGTAGTGGATATCAACATGAAAGAAGGCAACAAGGAAAAGTTGCACGGAGAAGGCGGTATTGGCCTGATTGCTTCCCGGCTAACGCTGGAGGGGCCAATACAAAGAGGTAAATCGTCTTTTATGATTTCCGGCCGCAGAACATATTATGACCTGATTGCCAAGCCATTTATGCGTGGTGCGGTAAGAGGCGGCTACTATTTTTACGATCTTAATGGTAAAGCCAACTTTCAGCTGGGCAAAAAAGACCACCTATACATCAGCGGTTACTTTGGCAACGACAAATTTTATGCCCGCCAGTCTAATAACAGCAATGGCTTGCTGAATACAGACTTTCGTACTAACCTGCAATGGGGCAACGCTACGGCTGTCGGCCGTTGGAACCATGAGTTTAGTCCAAAACTATTTGGTAACCTGACAACATATTACAGCAGGTACAGATTTATGGTATCTGCTCAAACAAAGAACCAACTGGTGGGTAGCAATGAGGAATATTTGCTGAAATACAGTTCAGGCATCAACGACAAAGCAGTGAAGTATGATTTTGACTACCTGCCGGGCGCCAATCATTACATTAAGGCAGGCGTAGGTTTTATCGCTCATACCTACAAGCCTGGGGCGCAGCAAACGAAAATCAGGAGTATCCTCGCCAACCAGGATACAACAATTGGGGTAGATGATATACACGCCAACGAGATAGATGCCTACATAGAAGATGATATCCGCATATCATCCCGTTTCAAAACGAACATCGGCCTACACTGGACAGGTTTTTCAGTCAGGAACCAATTTTATCATTCCATACAGCCGCGTGTGGCAGCCCGTTACCTAATTACAGACGAACTTAGTGCGAAGGCCTCCTTCGTGCAGATGAACCAATTTATCCACCTACTCACCAACTCGTCCATTGGCCTGCCAACAGACCTGTGGGTGCCGGTGACTGATAAAGTTCCGGTACAAAAATCTTACCAGTATGCGGCAGGTATGGCCTACACTCACCGCACGGGTATAGAAGTGAGTGTAGAAGGCTATTACAAAACCATGGACAACATCATTGAATACAAAGAAGGTGCAAGTTTCTTTAATACTGCAACCAACTGGGAGGATAAGATAGAAATTGGCAAAGGTTGGAGCTATGGGGGAGAATTGTTCGTACAGAAAAAGAAAGGGCGTTTCACAGGTTTGATGGGTTACACCCTCTCGTGGACCAACAGGCAGTTTGACAACCTGAACATGGGCAAGGTATACCCCTATCGCTACGACCGCAGGCACGACTTTAAGATTGCAGGTATCTACAGCCTGACCGACAGAATAGAGCTGAGCGCTGAATGGTTATACGGTACGGGCAATGCCATCACTCTGCCTGTGGCTTATCATTCGGGACTGGAGGGAGACGAAGTGCTGGTATATGGAGAGCGCAACGGCTTCAGGATGCCATCGTACCATAGAGGAGATGTGAGTATCAAATTCTCGAAACAAAAGAAAAACTGGGAACGTGCCTGGGTAGTGGGTGTGTATAATGTATACAACCGCCGCAACCCGTTCTATGTGTACAGCAGTACCAACAGCAGTGGTAACAATGCATTCAAGCAGATGAGCCTGTTTCCCATCATACCTTCTATCACTTACCAGTTTAAATTCTAAACAACAAAAAAAGATACAGTATGAAACTGAACATAATAGCCATAACAGCAGGTATCTTATTATTTGCATCCTGCGAAAAAGAAATAACAGTAGACGTGCCTCCGCATGAGCCTAAGCTCGCCATCAATTCTGTTGCCTATACAGGTGATACCATTAGCATAATGTTAGGCAAAAGCGTAGACGTGCTGAAACATAAATATGGTGCTAACCTGGGTGTGTCCAATGCTGTAGTGCAACTGCAGGCGGGGGATAAAGCAGCGGTTACTATGAAATACGATAATGCATCAGGTATGTATATTTCGGATATGGTGGCAGAGCCGGGTATAGCATATAGTGTAAAGGCCATCGCGCCGGGGTTTAAGGATGTTTCAGCAACTACACGAGCACCTGGTATTGTTAAAATACAATCGCTGCAAAGAATAAAAGATGTGCGGCTGGATATAGATGGTAATACGCAGGACGAACTGAGACTGACCTTTGACGACCCTGCAGGCGAAAAGAACTACTATATAGTCATCATCAGCGCATCATATATGGTCAATAACTATGAGGAAACTGCCTATTCAGGCTGTGTTAATACGCCCGATCCGTCAGTAGAGACACTGTACGACGAATCTATCGACCAGAACACGTGCATAGAAAGTAATGGCATCTTCCTGCGTGATGAACTGTTTGATGGCAAGCGCAAAGAACTCAGGTTGTTTGTACGCAGTACCGACCTGCAGGCTGTGGAGATGCCTGGATTAGGAATGGTGTATCCCACTATAGAGATACAGCATGTAACGGAGGAGTATTTCAGGTATATCAAATCATCCCGCTATGCTGCTATCAACAGCGGCAACCCCTTTGCCGAACCATCGAATGTGTACACTAATGTCAAAAACGGTTTTGGTATATTCAGTATTACACACTCGGAAGTGATGGAGATAAAGTAGCAAGATTTAGTTAGTGGAAAAGCCTTCAAATATGCTATCACAGTATATTTGAAGGCTTTTATTAAAGTGGTTCTACTAGGAATCGAAATGTTTTATTCCTGGTTTAATACCCTGCTTATCATTTTCTACAAACTCATTATTGTAGCCGTTAAGTGATTTCAAGTCAAAAAATCTTTTCGTTGCTTTGTTTCCTCCGTAGTTTTTTAGTTTGCCCGAAGTGGGGACGGCTGATAACAGCAAGTCGTTCAAGGGGACGGACACGATATTACAACTACTACCTTTGCCTGTCCTCTTGTGCCCGGCGATATAAAGCGGTGCACGTAAACGCGGCACTTGTACAGGAGTTACGGAAGTATAAGCCGATACTTGCCATGATTTCGATCCATAAGGAGGTTATTTTAGACGTATATCATCAGGCATATACCGGGAAGCAGGGGCGGAAAGGGAACTGGTACGGCAGATAAACGAGCAAAACAGCCGTTTGGCTAAGGCAAGGGAACTTTTTGTTAGTGGATGCACTGGATAATGCTGATTACAAGGCTATCAAAGTAGAGTGTGACAGAAAAATAACCCTGCTGGAAGCAAAACTTGCCTCAACTGCCCCTTAGCAGCAGGAAGATAATATAGAAAAGTACTTACATAAGGCATTGTATAACCTAGCTTATATAGATAAACGGTACCTGGAAGCCGATATAAAGGCGAAGCGGCAAATCCTCGGTTGATATTCATCGAAAAACTGCAATTTTCAGAAAATGGCTATCGAACCACTAAAGGCAATGAAGCCGTAATCCTGATGTGCATGCTGGAAACGGCTTTGAAGGGATGTAAAAAAAAGACAGACCAGCAATTTTGCCAGTCTGTCAAAGAAGTGATCCCGCTGGGACTCGAACCCAGGGCCCATACATTAAAAGTGTATTGCTCTACCAACTGAGCTACGGAATCGCCTTTTTCGCATTGTTCCTTTCAGAACGGGGTGCAAAGATAATGAAACCTGATTTTTTACAAAACCCTTTTCAATAATTTTTTAGTTCTAATGTATTCTTTTTGTGCTGTTTAGAGGAATCCACCTGTTAATCGATCATTGAGAACCTTTATGGGCATATTGTCATGGCAGTATCATCCTTCAGTAATCCGATTGTCTATTAAAATTTAATTAAGTATTTTGGGCAGGCTTTTTGGTATTCTTACCCGTATAAGAACCGTAGCGATAGCGTTCTTACACTAAACAATACGTAAATTTTTTAAATGAGAAATTTTTTATCCGCTTTGTGCCTTGCGATAATAGGTACTGGAGTAAGTGCAGTAGCACATGAACATGAAGAGGTGAGTTCTTTAAATTTTTCAGTGTACCAGTCTTACAGAAGTCTGAAAGGTGTAGACGGGGCTAAGATGACGGCTACCCAGCAGTTGGCTAAAGAACAGTTAAATGGCTGGAATGCCACTCCTGATAAACTGACCGGTATGTTCCGTGACATGTACGGACCGGCAATGGTCATTCCCGGCAGCACCAATGTTCAGAAGGCTCAGGCACTTATGGCCGGCAAGTTGGCCGGGATGGGTGTAAGAGCTGATGAGTGGGTAATGACCCGCAACCTGGCTACTGGCCACGCGGCTTTTGTAGACTTTAAACAAGTAGTA
>DATCSV010000071.1:0-4966 GCA_036568285.1 Flavipsychrobacter sp.
GAATATGCCACCCTGGCACTCACCCGCAAAAAGCTGCGCGCCATCATCACCGGTGAGCACAAAGTAAAGCGTTACTTCAGGTACAAGAACCATATAGAAGTGGTAGAGGAGGAGTGCAGCCCCGCTGCCATCCTGCGTGCTATCGATACCGACCATAAACTGGTACAGCAATTCTTCGCGTTGAAGAATGCAACTGCTTCACAGGCAGCGGGACAGGCCCAATATGTTCCCGGCTCTGCGCAGGCTGCTCCTCCGGTAGCCGACCGCGACCGTGGCTACAGCCTGCCGCTGCCACCCATAGGCGAGGGGCACAATATCCCCAGGCACCTGCAACTGCAGGAGATGATACAGCTGGGCGAAGAAGAGTATTTCGGTAAACACTACGGCCCCGATTATTTGCCCGGGCGGCGTGCCAAGGAAATAAAAGAACGCCCCTGGATGGAGAAAGTGTATAAAGAGCAGGGAAAAAGAATATTGGACTATATACCCACCGAAGATGAGTTTATGGCCATGGAAGGCGTTCATGCCTACAACAAGAAACTGGAGCTGGCGCGTCGTGAAGAAGCGAAGCAAATGCGGCAATCAGGGCAGGGGATACCCGGCAATCCCGACGGGACGGTAGACATCCCCGAGGTCATCCCCTCCACCCGCGACATAGACCCCATGTCCATCCCCGAATTATTCCCCGGTAACGAGGACAACACAATCCCTCCCCCTGGGGGAGACAGAGGGGGGTCCTCGCGCCGGACAAACAACACAAGTGAGGGAGCCGGATCCCTCACCACTTATAAGATCATCGTAAACACCCCCGAAAACGAGCAAAATGACCTGCCCCGCCATGGCGGGGGAACCAAAGAAGAATACGACCCCGGTTTTCCACCCGAGCTGGTCACAAATCCCTACTTCAAACAACCCGACCCCTCACTGCGGGGCAAGATCAACCCTATGGCCTTTACCCGAGATACCGTCAGGAAGAAATATACCCCGCAGGAGATAGAGGAGATGAACAGGAAGAACTGGAACACCGTAATGAATGATCCCAACAGTGTTTTCAACGACCCCGATAGTGAATACTACATACCACCTGAAAAACGCAATCCGGGGTCAGGGGTATAAGGAGAACTAATTAAATCGGTAGAAATTACTGATAGATATGCTAATGCGTTAGATTACCTGATGTACAGCTTCAACTCAATAAAAGAAACCAGGTTAAATTGTCCGTTCAATCATTTGCTTTAATTGAATGTTCATAATATATTGATAGTAAATTGATTGATTGTCTTTTGTAAAACTATTGCTTTAGATGAACATGTGATGGCTAATTGGTCCTCCCGATTTCATTTTTCAATTTAAGTGGTATTCTTAATAGGCTGATAATCAGTATTATCAATGAAGTTCTGTTTTGTTGAATCACTACTGTATATGAACATATTCAGCAGATAAAAACAGTTGGCGGTACATGCCCTGTTAAAACTTAGCAGTGGCGCCGCCAATTATGATTATTATCCTTTAATTTTAAACCTTTGCCCCTGGCAAACATAGATATGCTGATAGAACGCGCACAACTGGATAACCTGGAACTACTGGCCAAGCAAGTGGTGGAGGGCTTTATTATAGGGCTGCACAAAAGCCCGTTTCATGGCTTTTCGGTGGAATTTGCCGAGCACAGGCTGTACAACAGCGGCGATCCGCTGAGGCATATAGACTGGCGGGTATATGGCCGTACCGACAAGATGTTTGTAAAGCGGTATGAAGAAGAAACCAACCTGCGCTGCTGTATAGCTATCGACACCTCCGCCTCCATGTACTTTCCCGCCGATGATAAAACGATCAATAAGCTGGAATTTAGTTGCGTGGCTGCGGCGGGATTGCTGCACCTGCTCAAGCGCCAGTTAGATGCTTCGGCCCTGGCCTTGTTCGACGATGAGATACGTTATTTATCGCCTGCCCGGTCGGCGCACAGCCACTATCGTATGCTGGTACACCAGTTGGAAACAGCGCTGAAGCAGAAAAGCAGCAGCAAAAGCACTAATGCCGCCAATGCGCTTCATGCTATTGCCGAGCATATGCACAAACGTTCGTTGGTGATAGTTTTCAGCGATATGATGGATGATACCGAGCATGTTGAGGACTTGTTTTCTGCCTTGCAGCACTTAAAGTTCAACAAGCATGAGGTTATCCTTTTTCATACCATTGAAGGGGAGAAGGAGCTGGATTTTGAATTTGACAACCGGCCTATGGAATTTGTGGATATGGAAACCGGTGACAAAGTACGCCTGCAGCCACAGCAGGTCAAAGAACAGTATGTGGAAAATATGGCCGCCTTCCGGAGAATGGTAGAAAACAGGTGCCACCAATATCATATTGATTATGTACCTGTAGACCTGCGCAAGCCGGTGGAGCAGGTGCTGCACGCTTTCCTTTTGAAACGAAATAAATTGCTATAATTCATAAGAAAATAGTTACCTTTGCACCCCGTTGAAGTTTTTTGACAAGAGCAGTACCGGGAAAGTAAGTTATCAGTAAGTAAAACAGGTAATTACGCATTGCGAAAATCAGGCAACTGATTGAAGGGATGCACAAGATTCGAAGAGATGAAGCACCACCGCGAGTTTGAAATAGCATGGCAGGGGTTGAAGCCGGGAGTGAGCAACTTTGAATATTACCTGGATGACAACTTTTTTACGCCGGAAGATGCAGAAAGGGATTTTACCGACCTTGATGCCCAGGTAACATTGAAGTTTGATAAAAAGAACAATTTCTTTTTATGCCACTTCGATATAGATGGTAGTGTTACCGTACCTTGCGACAGGTGCGGAGACCCGTTTAAACTGAGGCTGTGGGACGAGTTCGACCTGTTAATAAAGCTTTCAGGCGGCGAAGATGCAGAGGTGGTGGATGAAGATGCGGATGTAGTATTTATACCCCGCAGCGAAACAGTGATAGATTTTCGTACCTGGGTGTACGAATTCATGATGCTAAGCATACCTTTGCAAAGGGTTCACCCGGACAAGGCCGACGGAACACAAGGCTGTAATCCTGAAACCCTGAAACTGCTGAATAAACTGGCTGCACCTGATGAAAACGCCCCCAGGACCGACATATGGAAGGGACTGGAAGCATTAAAGGAAGAAAATAAACGTAAACAGAAATAAATATTAATAAATATGCCTAATCCAAAACGACGCCACTCGCAGCAACGTAGTGCTAAACGCCGTACACATTATAAGGCAACTGCTGAAACCTGGAGCATAGACAAGACTACCGGTGAGTCTCACCTGCGTCATCGTGCCCATTGGGTAGAGGGTAAATTGTTTTATAAGGGTAACATGGTGGTAGACAATTCTCCTGCCGAGCCGGAAGCTAATCAATAAACGCCACGTAAACCTATTTGATGAAAATAGCGTTTGACATCATGGGTGGCGATTTTGCCCCCTCCGAAGCTATAAAAGGGATACATCTGTTTTTTGATGAAAATCATGACAGCAATGTACATTTGTTGCTCATAGGCACTCCTGAAACCATCGCACAATGTGCGGCTGAGTTGGAGCCCTATGCGGGCCGCTATACATTTATAGAGGCGCCGCAGGTTATCACCATGAGCGAGCATCCTACTAAGGCACTCAAGGAAAAACAGCAGTCGAGCATAGCAATAGGCTTTGGCCTGCTGCATGCCAAGAAGGCTGACGCATTCATCAGTGCCGGCAACACCGGTGCTATGATGGTGGGTGCTATGTACACGGTGAAAAACGTTCCCGGTGTGCTGAGGCCAACCATTGCTTCTCCCATTCCACGAATAGACGGTAAGCACAACCTGTTGCTGGACGTTGGCATCAATGCCGACTGTAAGCCGGAAAACATGGTACAGTTTGCCTTGCTGGGTTCTATGTATATGCAGCACGTTTATGGTGTGGAAAAACCTAAGGTTGGCCTGTTGAACATAGGCGAAGA
Source organism: Flavipsychrobacter sp. (assembly GCA_036568285.1). Lineage (GTDB taxonomy): Bacteria > Bacteroidota > Bacteroidia > Chitinophagales > Chitinophagaceae > UBA5543. Next base: position 3,952 of record DATCSV010000071.1, read on the forward strand.
GGAAGGAAAAGGCAACCTGCTGGCACAGGCTACTTACCCGCTGCTCAAGGAGCATAAAGACATCAACTTCATTGGCAATATCGAAGGACGTGATGTATTCATCCAAAAAGCTGACGTGATAGTTTGCGAAGGTTTTGTTGGGAACGTAGCCTTGAAAATGGCCGAATCCATTTACGACCTGCTGATAACCGAGCGCGGCATGAAGGATGAGTTCCTGGAAACCTTTAATCACGAGATATACGGCGGTACACCTATACTGGGTATCAATGATACGGTGATAATAGGCCACGGCGTTGCACATGCGCTTGCATTCAAGAATATGATAGACGTGGCCCGCAGAAATGTAGAGGCGCAGCTATCTGCCAGGTTTATCAGCTACTTTTCACCTACCGAGGTGGCTTAATACTGCATTTTAATACCCCTGCTTTCCATATGGCGTCTCATGTAGTCATGTGCGTTCACTATACTTACCGATGAGTGGTAAGTATAAGGTATGGTAACACCGGTGTTGATGTGAACAAACCAGATAACGGGTGTGTAGTATTCATCGGCATATTCGCCCATCATACCCATTACACCTACTATTTCGTCGTTATACCAGAATACTTTCTGAAACTGGCAGGAAGGCCCGCAGAACAGCACCCGGGTACGCTTATTGGTTTTGGTGTTAACTATTGCCACTTCCTGGTCTACCTCTCCCTCGCGTGCATACAGGGCGCCGTTACGGGATTCTATCATCCACGATGTGCTGTATCCGTCAATGAACATGGAAGAGTCGGTATTGTACACCAGCAGGTTGCCAAACCGCTGGTAGAAGGAATCAGAAGGGGTGAAGTCTGTAGTATATAGTTCATTCCGCGTAGTGTCGTTCTTAACAAAGCTGTCTATTGAAAAGGCAGGGTCTTCAGAGCTGTACAGCTCATCCCAGGCAGCATACACCTCATTACTGCCCTGCAGCGATATCGTATCTGCCACCTGCGGAGGTGCTTCTGTTTCGGCCTTTTCGTCGCAGCCA
>DATCSV010000072.1:0-2042 GCA_036568285.1 Flavipsychrobacter sp.
GTGTGATGTTCGCAGTACTAATATCATTCACCATTCCGCAGCATACCCGCTTCCGTATTGGCGATAAGAACATCCTCAGCCGCCTGGGTATATACACCTATGGTTTGTACCTGTACCATACCATCATCATCAGCTTGCTCAATGCGCTATATCCGTCATTGGGTTTGAGTACCGATACCCCGGGCGGGGCGGCATTGTTTATCATCATTGCGCTGCTGGCCACCATTTTATGTAGTATGGCATCGTACTATGTGTACGAACGGCCATTTTTAAAATTGAAGAAGTGGTTCAGGCGATAGAAACCGCCTATCCGTCTATTTAAGGGCTTGGTCTTGCCTGCCAATCCATTAACTTTGCCACGCTTGTAAAGAATTAATTATGATACAGTTTGACAGGTTTGTACTGGAGAATGGATTGACGGTAATAGTGCATAATGATGCCAATACGCCAATGGTGGCGGTAAACGTGCTGTATGATGTGGGCGCGCGCGATGAAGATGAGCAGCGTACGGGCTTTGCCCACCTGTTTGAACACCTGATGTTTGGCGGTTCTGAAAATATACCTGAATACGACGAACCCCTGCAAATGGCGGGCGGTGAAAACAACGCTTACACCACCAACGACATTACCAACTACTATGTTCAGCTACCGCTGCAAAATATAGAAACCGCCTTCTGGCTGGAAAGCGACAGGATGAATGCGTTGGCCTTCAGTGAAAAGAGCCTGGATGTGCAGCGCAAAGTAGTATGTGAAGAATTCAAGGAGCATTATATCAACAAACCCTACGGCAACGCCTGGGAACTGTTGCGCACGCTGGCATACAAGAGGCATCCGTACAAATGGATGACCATTGGAAAAAAGCTGGAACATATAGAAGAAGCGCAACTACAGGATGTCAAAGACTTCTTCTACAAACACTACCGCCCGGCCAATGCGGTGCTCTGCGTAGCGGGCAATGTCACAACTGAGCAGGTAAAAACATTGGCGGAAAAATGGTTTGGCAGTATACCGGCAGGTGAAAAGTATGTCCGCAACCTGGAACAGGAGCCGCAACAGACTACGCATAATGAATTGGTACACGAAGCAGATGTACCACTGAATGCGATATACAAGGCATGGCATATGGACGGCAGGTTATCGCCCGGCTATTATGCTATCGACCTGGCTACTGAAATCATGGGCAACGGTTTCGCGTCAAGATTACACTTGAAGCTGGTGAAAGAAAAGAAACTGTTCAGCAATATCAACTGCTACCAGACAGGCAGCCTCGACCCCGGCCTGGTAGTGATAGAAGGAAAAATTGTAGAAGGGCAAACTATTGAAGAAGCCGATGCGGCCATCAACGAAGAACTGGAGAAACTGTTGAACCTGGGTGTGACGGATGAGGAATTGCAAAAGGCAAAGAACAAGATAGAAGCTATGATGACCTTCGAGGACATGTCTTTACTGTCGCGCGCCAACAACTTGGCTTTCTACGAACTGCTGGGAGATGCCAACCTCATTAATAGTGAATTAGAAAAGTATAACGCAGTAACAGCAGATTTCCTGCTGGAAACGGTGAGGAAAGTGTTCAGGAAAGAGAACAGCAATACACTGGTATACAAAAAGAAGAACGGATAACACTATGCTCTTTGAAGGAAAAATAACACCGGACAATACATTCAGCAACCGAATCACAGAACTCTTTGGCATACAGTACCCCATCATTCAGGCGGGTATGATATGGGCCTCCGGCTGGCGGCTGGCATCTGCCGTGAGTAATGCAGGCGGGCTTGGCATAATAGGCGCCGGCAGCATGTACCCTGATGTATTGAGAGAACATATACAAAAATGCAAAGCGGCAACAAGCAAACCCTTCGGCGTTAACCTGCCCTTATTATATCCTGATATCGACAAACACATCGCCATTATACTGGAAGAAAAAGTACCCATAGTATTCACCTCGGCAGGCAACCCCAAAACATGGACGAAGACGTTGAAAGACGCGGGCATAGAAGTAGTGCATGTAGTGAGCAGCGCTAAGTTTGCGAAGAAGAGTGAAG
>DATCSV010000073.1:0-5156 GCA_036568285.1 Flavipsychrobacter sp.
GATATTTCCATATACTGGACTTCTGACAAAAACAATACCCCATTTAACTCTTTAAACTGGGAACGTTTTATCAACAAAGGACTTGAAAACAGGAAACGCCTGCACGTATTCACAGCTACAACTGACGAAGGAACTTTCCACAACCTGAACTATTTTACAGACACCGGCTCACTGCTATTTATTCTGAATCCCCTATTTGATAAAATGTGGATTGTATACAGCAACGATGAACCCAAATATAACATAGAATCTATCCTCGTTGGCCCGGCATTAGGCGCTATACAACGTTTAAAGGGTGTTATCTGTCTGCATTCGTCGGTTATTAATATTGATGGTAAGGCAGTCGCTTTTATTGGTCAAAAAAGAGCGGGCAAATCTACCATGGCTGCCGCCTTTGTAAAAAACGGCCACAACGTAATCGCTGATGATTTAGCTGTACTGACAGAAAGAGATGGAAGCATTTCAGTATTTCCTGGATACCCTAAAGTACGTTTACGCCCACAGAGCCTTTTAGCAATACATAATGACAAACTTGAAACATTTCAACAGGTTTACCCAAACAGGGATAGCCGATATACAGATATTGAACACTGTTTTGAAAAAGAACCTCTACCTCTTCGGGCTATATATATACTAAGCCCTGCTGATGATATAGGTACAACTCCTGAGTTTGAACCTGTTAATGCCGCACAAAAAATGGTCCGGGTAATAGAACACTCATTTGCGGCATATATGCTTAACAGCGACTTGAAAAAGGAAGAATTCTCATTTTTCGCCCGCTTGACCATGCTAATTCCAATACGAAAAATTAATTTCGAGCATAACCTTGATTTTTTAGATACAAATTGCAGCGAGATTGTGAAAGATTTCAGAATGCTTAATTAAATATCCTGTATGACTGATAATCCAATTAGCATTTCAAAGCTTATTGCTCCACTCTCTTTTAGTGATTTTTTTGAAAATTATTGGGAGAAAAACTACATACATATACAAAAGGAGGGTAACTCGTACGACCACATTATAGATACCAATGCCCTGGATGCCTTTTTAAGTATGCAAAACCTCAAACCCGAAGGTGTCAGGTTAGCAAGGGACGGATATCAGATTCCAGAAACAGAATGGACGAAAACAACTACAATACTGAATGGCATACAAAATGTAATCGTTGACCCAGATAAGGTATTACATCATTATTACGAGGGTGCTACTATTATTATCAGTTTTGCCGAGCTAATGATTCCTGCTCTAGCTAATGTAAACTCTGCTATTGAACAAGAGCTGGGAATCAAGTCACAGGCTAATGTGTACATAACTCCTCCTAATGCTCAAGGCTTTACACAACACTATGATACGCATGACATCATTTTACTGCAAATTAAAGGACCAAAGACCTGGAACCTATATGATACAGGTGAAGAGTTACCTACTTCTACAGGCCCGTTTACTAATGAACCAACCCTCATTGAGACAATAACAATCAATACCGGCGACATTTTATACTTGCCAAGAGGCGTTGTACATGAGGCTTTCAGTTCTGAAACCTCCACTATTCATATTAATTTTTCACTAAAGCCAAGGTACGGGTTTCATCTCATAGAAGCGATAGCGGAACTCGCCCAAAAAGAAGATGTTTTTTTCAGAAAAGTTGTGCCGCATAAGTTTTCTTCCAACAAGCAAAGAGCCGACTACATGTCTGCTTTTAATGAAAAGCTGCAAGAACTGTTAGCAAAACATCCCGTTGAAGAGTTGATAAAAAAACAGGAAGAAAACTTCATAGAACGACAGAACCTTGATTTTAACGGACGGCTGACAGATGCTATTGAGTATGATCAAATCTCAGCAGAAACAACTGTATGTCGCCGCACAGGTTTTACTTACAATGTGGAAGCAAGCGCCCATTCAACAACTATATCATTTGGGAAAAAGAAGATAGTGTTGCCAAAGTTTGTAGACAATGGCTTGTTTCTGCAAGATGCGCCATTTAAGGTAAAAGAGATTAAAGGCTTACTGACGGAGGATAATAAAATATCCATGGTTCAATCGCTGGTAAGAACAGGTTACTTAATGATCATGAGGTAATTACAAACGGTGTTACACAAAAAGCGGCAGGATAAAACTGCCGCTTTTTTATTGCGCGTAGAAGGCGGGGGTGTTTTTCTGTAAGCGATGGGGGTGTTTTTCCCGGTTGACGTGCCTGTTTTTTCCTAGTAACTTGCACCTATTGCTTTCATGCCGAAATTGATAACCCCCCTATCATCAACTTCGCTCTTAAGCACCAAAAAAACATTTTTTCACTTTTTAAAACTGTAATTCTATGGAAGGATACATTGGGGAGGTAAGAGCCCTCCCTTACAATTTCGAACCCGAAGGCTGGAAATTATGTGCCGGTCAAATTGAGCCGATTCAACAGTATACAGCATTGTTTTCTGTTATAGGCACCTTGTATGGCGGCAATGGTAGTTCAACTTTTGCGTTGCCCAATTTGCTGGGCAGAGTACCGGTATCTGCGGGCCAAAGACCAGGTACTATCGGAGTCTACAATCGTGGCTACCGCGGTGGACAGTCAGCAGTTATTTTGGATTACGAAAATCTGCCAACACACAGGCACGAAGTAGTAGGAGCCAGCGTCAAAGGTATCATCGATAAACTGGTAAATACCCCGGTGGCGGATACCTGCTATTTGTCTAATGCAATAGACAAAACCAGTGCCAAATTGGTATACGCATATGGCAATGCGACGAACTGCACCATGAGCTACGATTCCATTTCAGTGGAAGGTAAAAGCGAACCTCATAATAATATGATGCCCTACCTGGCCTTTGCCTATTATATCTGTTGGGATGGGCTTTATCCAAGAAGATCAGAATAACTATTTTTTCACTTAAAAGTAAATCAACAATGGAAACATATGTAGGAGAAATAAAGGCGTTTGCATTTAATAAAATACCTAAAAACTGGCAGCCCTGTAATGGACAGGTATTAGCTGTATCAGAATACCAGAAGCTGTATGCGTTAATAGGCAATAGATTCGGAGGTAATGGACAAAAGACATTTGCTTTGCCTAATTTGAACGGACGTGTAGCTATAGGTATCAATACAGGGCTTGATATAGGTGCAAGTGGTGGTTCCGAAACCGTTACACTTACAAATGAAGAAATGCCTGCACACATACACGAGGTAAATGCATCCAACATATCCGGTACGGATTCTCTAAACCAAAATAATGATTACTTGGCAGTCTTTTATCACACCGGCATACAGTTTGAGGTCGAGGCATATGGTTCTTATAGCTCAAGCAACGACTTAATGGCATTAAATCCAAAAACTATAGGTTTTGAGGGTGGAAATCAACCACATGAAAACCGTATGCCTTACCAGGTAATGAGTTATTGTATTGCAACAGACGGTCTATTCCCGTCCAGGTCTTAATTTATTATTCACCTTTTTAAACAAAAAAAATCATGGAAGGAACATTGGGCGAAGTAAAACTTTGGGCGGGTTATTTTATACCCGAAAACTGGGTTGCATGCGAGGGACAATTACTTATGATTCCCGATTACACAGCATTGTATTCACTAATGGGTACCGTTTACGGAGGAGATGGCCGAACTACTTTCGGACTACCTGACCTGCGCGCGCGTGTCATAGTAGGACAAGGTCAGTCGAGCGTTGGCACAGTTTATAAAGCCGGGGAAGCTGGTGGCCAGGAATATGTTGGTCTCACCTTGGAACAGATGCCAACACACCAGCACAAATTTATGGTAAGCGACAAACCCGCCTATTACACTTCGCCTCAGAGTACAGTATTGTCGGCTATATCAAGCAACTTGGGTGAAGTCGTATTTTATTTACCAGAAGACCCGGCTGAAGAAAAAATACTACCACTGCGGCCGGATGTTTTGCAGGTGACGGGAAACGCACAGATGCATTACAACATGATGCCTTATCAGGTAATGACTTATATCATTTGCGTGAAAGGTAACTACCCTCCTACAGACTAATGGTATCCTTTATGAGATAGTTACAAATATTGAAGTAATAATAGCGGCGGGTAAGTCCTGCCGCTAATACATTATGAATAAGAAGGCTGATTTATAAAGATTAAATCATAAACCTATGAATATAAGTATTGTCACCGGTGGCGGGCTCTGTCTGCCGCTGGTACACTTTTTAAAACAAAACCGCGTAAACGTATCTGTATTTTGCGACGAGGGTACCATGACAAAAGACCCTTCATCTGGTGACATGCTACGACAGTTTTGTACTGGCATGCAAGTTCCTTTGCATGAAGCAAAGTATACTGATGTATACAGCTGGTTAAAGCAAACGAAACCCAATATTACCTTTCTTATAGGTTATGGCCACTTAATAGATATTAGTATGTTGGAGCCGCAAGCACTGTTGCATACCTATAACATACACTTTGGCGAACTCCCACAATATAAGGGTGCCAACCCTGTGTTCTGGCAACTAAAAAATGGCACAGATAACCTAACGGTCACAATACATAACATCAACCATAAGTTTGACGATGGTCCACAGGTGTGGGTCAAGCACATTCGCAGAGAACAACATTATACTTTCGGGACGGCGAACGATGTATTGTCACATGTTACCGTAGAAGGAGTAATATATATCCTAAACCAATTAGCTTCGGGCAAACCTGTACAACATTTACCTGTTAACGGGGGTAATGCCAAATATTATCCTAAACCCGGACTTAAGGATGTACTCATCAACTGGCACGAAATGACGGGCAAGCAAATAGTTGATCTGGTACAAGCTTGTACCCCCTGGAACAAAGGGGCGATCACATACTACAATAACCAGCCTGTAAAAATGCTCGATGCTGAAATAATTGACGCACCTGCGAAGGATGAAATAAAGGCGGGGACGATAGTAAACGTACAGCAGCAATTCGACGTCGTTACTTCAGATGGGAAAGTACTACGTATTAATATGTTGAATATAAACGACAATTTTATTCCGGGAAGACATGTATCATTTTTCGGGTTCAAAGAGCAGGCACAGTTCACCAACAACTGCAATACTCAATAATACACCTGTGAAGTATTTATCGCATCAGAAGATTGTCTTTATCAATAAAAGCCAATATATAACGAGAACCTCTGTTATATTATAAAAGCCCAGTTATC
>DATCSV010000074.1:0-3332 GCA_036568285.1 Flavipsychrobacter sp.
CCTGCCTTCTGGTGCAGGAATGCCCGGCCTGAGCCGTCGGTGTGCAGCTTGGAGTCTATTATTCCATTACCTTCTGTATTAGGCTCCAGCAATACGGCGCCGCCGCCATCGCCGAATATAATGCAGGTGGTACGGTCTTCGTAGTCAAGTATAGAGGTCATCTTGTCTACACCTACTACCATTACTTTCTTATACTTGCCTGTCTCTATAAATTGTGAGCCGGTAGTAAGCGCAAAGAGAAACCCGCTGCAGGCGGCATTAATATCATAACCAAAGGCGTTGACAGCGCCCAGTTTATCTGCTATCACATTGGCTGTTGCAGGAAACTGCATATCAGGGGTAGTAGTGGCGCATATGATCAGGTCCAGCTCTTCAGCGCCTATGCCCCTCTTTTTCAGCATTAGTTTTGCCGCTTCTACGGCCATATCGCTCGATCCCTTGCCTTCACCTTTCAGCACCCGCCGCTCCAATATACCGGTCCTCGTCTGTATCCACTCGTCCGTAGTCTCTACTATGGTTTCCAACTCTTTATTGGTCATCACGTAGTCCGGAACATAACCGCCTACTGCCGTGATGGCAGCATGTACTTTTTGCATTTACACTTTCTTTATTGTTGGCAAAATTAGGTGTTTATATCTTCATAAGCTATCAAATGAGGCTTAGTCGCTATGTGTCCAGCCCGCCACATACTCCCAGCACCTGCCCGGTTACGTAGCTACTCATGTCCGATGCCAGGAACAAGGCTACATTGGCCACCTCTTCTGCTTTTCCAAAGCGCGCCATAGGTATTTTGCTGAACCACTGCTCAGCACCACCGTCTTTCAGGTAGCCGGTCATATCTGTTTCTATAAAACCGGGGGCTATCGCGTTGCAGCGTATGTTGCGGCTCCCCAGTTCCAGCGCTATTGACTTGGTGAAACCTATCACCCCTGCCTTGGAGGCCGAATAGCTGCTCTGCCCGGCATTACCGCTCACGCCCACTACACTGCTCAGGTTAATGATGCTGCCCGAACGGGCCTTCATCATAGGGCGTATTACTTGTTTGGTCAGGTTGTATACCGATTTCAGGTTGGCGTTGATTACGTCATCCCATTGTTCAGGTGTCAGGCGCAGCAACAGGTTGTCGCGCGATATACCTGCATTGTTCACACATATATCTATGTTGCCGAATTCTTTTAATACATCATTGGCCAGTTGCTCTGCGGCAGCATAGTCGCTGGCATCGCTTTTATAGCCTTTAGCCTTTACGCCCAGGCCTGCCAGTTTTTCTTCCAGCGCCTGCGCACGCTCAGCCGACGAGAGGTAGGTAAAAGCTATATTGGCGCCCTGTTCGGCAAACTTTATGGCTATTGCCTCGCCTATACCCCGGCTCGCACCCGTTACCAGGGCTGTCTTATTCTCTAATAGTTTCATTTTGCGGAAAGTGGATTTCTGCCGCTAAATTAATCATTAGCTTATAGAAATACACCTTATTACATACAATATGTTGGCAACTAACAATATAACGTCAAAAAGATATGACACTATAGCCTAACGCCCACACCAAGCCGCGCTGTATAAACCCCGGGCAAGAATTGGACATCAGCTATAGTATATTGTCGCGCAGTAACGGGCAATGTCGGATCCTGTATATGGTTACGTTTGGTGCCAAAGTCTATGATGCAAACAGGTACGTTCGCGTCAATGAAAATCCTTTTGGATATATTAACCTGTAGCCTGGGTATAATAAATGTTTGCGCGCCTAGTGTGGAACTGGTAACGGGCACATCGGCCGGGCTGTATGGTTGCAACGAATAGCGGGAATAATATGGCATCACCGCTGCGCCAACTGCCGGCACAAACAACGCCTGTTTCCGCTTGATGAATGGTACAATAAACTCGTAGCGCATCGCGAAGTTCGCTGTGTTGAGCCTGTAACCCGACGGCAGGCTCACCTGGGATGTTTGTATCATGGGGTTCACCGATGTACTGCGCACACTTACCCTGCTCAGCTCCAGTTCATGGTAGTTATGCTTCTTGTTCCTGAATGATACAGCCAGCGATGGTTGGATGTAATCCGATATTGAGGTTTGTACCGCATAACTGTCTCGGTTCCTGATATATACATCACTGTAGGGGTTGAACCTGCCAACTGTATATAATTTCACAGCATGATTATACGTGTTAGTACTTGTTTTCACTTCTTCATCCTGCGCTTGCGCATTCGCGCCGCATACTACCAGTAAGGCTACAAAGATCTGTTTCATAAGTTGTTTGGGATGTATAACGAACCCCGGCCTGCAATTATTGCGGCAAACTAATTATGGTCTTTTTTGTTGTATATAACAGGACTAAAATGTGAGGTTATGCAAAAGATGTGGATGGTAATTACCTTAGTCACGCTATTTGTAGCATTCTATCATATGTCGCCATTTTTAGGCGTGCCGGACTTGGCAATAATATTTATGTTCATCTTATCACCTTTCCTGGTGTTGTACATGGCATATGTCATCCTTAAATACGGCAGACCATCACAATACACTTTCGATGAAAGGTTTTATGAGGATAAGGCATGATATTAAAGTTGTAGTTATAAATTATTATGCGTAAATTTGCTGTAGTATTATAGCGTGATAAAACAGCGCACAAATGCAGTATGCAAATCGCCTATGCATAATTCTAAGCTTACAAATACAACGAAAATATCCACCACGCCCCTCCCGCCTGCCAGGCGGTTTTTTTATAAATTGTTAACCCTCGCGACTATACATACTCAGTTAACAAAAGTTAACAATCCTGTTGCAATAAACTCATTATCAAACGATTACAACAGAGTTATATTCCCAACAATTAAACCCCAACGTTCAATGATTAAACAACCCAACGCTAGTGAGCTCAATGAGACAAATTAATAAAGACATCAATAACCGAGCTAAAAAAACTCACGACTCATGACTTACGACTCACGACTAAAAACCCTTATCTTAGTCCCATGAAAATCTCCTTCCATGGTGCGGCGCGCACAGTTACCGGCTCCAAGCATTTAGTCCATATTAATAACCCCCAAAAGAAGATACTTCTGGACTGTGGTATGTTCCAGGGTATGGGCAAGGAGACGCTTGAGCTGAACTCAAATTGGGGTTTTGAGCCTTCAGAGGTTGACCATGTCATTATCTCCCACGCGCATATCGACCATATAGGGCTGCTGCCCAAGCTGGTAAAAGATGGCTATAACGGGAAAATATACTGTACCACCCCTACCCGCACATTGATGGAACTGCTGCTGCTGGACTCTGCCTACATACAGGAGGCAGACGTACGCTATATCAACAGGCGGCGCGACGAACAGGGAA
>DATCSV010000075.1:0-2556 GCA_036568285.1 Flavipsychrobacter sp.
GGTGAGCATCACTGCCAGCCCCAACAGGCCACTGAATGTAGATGAGTATATAACCTTCACCGCTACGGTAGTCAACGGAGGTAACTTCCCTAAATTCCAGTGGAAGCGCAACGGGCAGGATGTGCAGGGAGCTACAGGCCCGGTATGGAGTGCTAATACGCTGAACGATAATGACAGCATCAGCGTAGAGGTCATCAGCAGCTACCGCTGTCCACAGCCAATTGGTGCGAAGAGCAATGGTATCAGGGTAAGGGTGCTGACAGGTGTGGGTGAAGTGAATCACATAGGTAAACTAGAGGTGTACCCTAATCCTAATAATGGAACTTTTACAGTTTCAGGATTGGCAGGTGCTACAACAGTCGATGTAGAGGTGTTGAACGCAATCGGTCAAATTATTTATGTACACACCCCGACCATCAATGATGGCAGCGATAAATTGCGGATAGAGCTTAGCGATACGCCAATGGGTATTTATGTGCTGAAAATTCATGTTGATGGGCAGATGTATCACAAACTTCTGCGCATAGAATAGGTCTCGTGCGGAGTTAACCGCTGATTAAAAGTCAAAAGCTTTTTAGGTACAGGCAACAACCTGTGCTTAAAAAGCTTTATTTTTAGTGACAGTAAACGATAAATCAGATATGAAAAACCTCTCCTGCCTTGTACTGCTATGCATGCTATCTTCCATAGTATATGCACAACCTAATATGGTACCCAACGGTGATTTTGAATATAGCCAGAATTGCACCCAATCCTACGCTGCCCCTGCGAATTGCATAGGTTGGACGAGTTTTAATGGCAGCCCTGATTATCTCCAGGTTTGCTCTAACACAGTGCCCACCAATTTTTGGGGACATCAATTGCCCGCCAGTGGTAATGCTTATATGGGTTTTGCAGACTTCAGTAGTCCGTCTAACTATGGTATTCGCGAAGCCATTACAAGGCCAATTACCCCTTTACAGCCGGGTGTTACCTACGAGGTTTCACTTTCGTATTCAGCGGGTGACAAAGCCAAGTATTTGCTGAATAGTGTATGTGTGCATTTTTTTGATAACGGAGGTACTACCTTCACAGGCAAATGGCCCTTTACCCCCAGCATTCATTTTTCACCTTCCAGTTTGCTGACAGACACGACAAACTGGGTACGCCTCACAGCAACTTTCTATGCTGACTCAGCATATGACAATATTGCCATTGGGCCCTTTGTAGATACTCCGGCGCTATTGTACCAGCTTACTAATTTTCCTTCTGCTGTAGGCTACGGCACATGGTACATAGATTCCGTAGTGGTAAAAGTATTAGATTCTATTGGGTTGGCTATCAACGATTCATTATTCTGCGCCGGAGATTCTTTCAATGTTAATGGGTTTGTACCTAACAAACGCCAGTCGAATAATGTCTTTAATGTTCAGCTTTCTGATAAGACGGGCAGTTTCAGTTCTCCTGTAGTCATTGGCACCAAATCCGCAGATTCTTCTACTGTTATAGGCTGTAAGATACCGGGCAACGTGGCAAATAGCACTGGCTATAGGATAAGGTTGGTAGCTACTAATCCGGCAGATACATCTTTCAGTATCAATATTAAAATTGGTAACCCCGATAGCACCAATATTTCAGTCAGCAGTAACAGTCCACTATGCGAAGGGAACACTCTACAGCTATCAGCCAGTACCAGTGTTTCACCTACTACCTATAGCTGGACAGGGCCCAGTGGGTTTAATTCATCGCAGCAAAACCCGTCTATAGGTGGAGTAAGTGCGTCTAACAATGGGGATTATTATATCAATATGAAATTTTACGGCTGTGATGTGATAGACACATTACCTGTGACAGTAAAACCCTTGCCTGCCAAGCCTGTAGCTGCCGTCAATACCCCTGTGTGCGCCGGTGAGACATTGAACTTCACTGCCACTACATCCACATCAGGTGTCAGCTGGTCGTGGGCAGGGCCGGGCAGTTATAGCGCTACCACGCAAAATCCAACTATAACCGGTACCACCACGGCTATGAGCGGCGACTATATAGTGGCTGCTATACTGAATGGTTGTTCCCGTACCGATACGGTAAATGTGCTGGTGAAACCCTTGCCTGCATCAGTCACTACTTCCAACAACGGCCCTGTTTGTGCCGGTGATACGCTGAAGGTGTTTTCAACAGCTTCTACCGGCGGGGTAGCTTATTCATGGGCAGGGCCCGGCAGCTTTACCGCTAATACACAAAATACATTTGTAGCCAACAGTACTCCCGCAGCTACAGGCTGGTACCGGATGACTGTTGACCTGAACGGCTGTACCATTAAAGACAGCACCTATGCTACGGTTAACCCTATACCTGCTACGCCCAATGTATCGTACAGTAATCCCATGTGTGTAGGTGAAACACTGCAACTGAATGCAAGCACGGTAACCGGTGCTGCCTATAGCTGGACAGGTGTTGGCGGCTTCAACGCCAATACGCAGAACCCGACAAGAAGCAATATGCAGTTTGGCGATACAGGCACTTATAGTGTTACTGCTACGGTGAACGGCTGTACCTCGCCTGCGGGGCAGATAAAAG
>DATCSV010000076.1:0-5236 GCA_036568285.1 Flavipsychrobacter sp.
ATGTATTGCCTGCCATTTTTCGTTGTATTGGCCACATTCCATCATTGCGAAGTCAAACCCGCCAAAGCGCTCGCCTATTTCCTTAAAATGCGGGCCGTAACCACTGTCTCCGCTGAAGTATATTTTTTCACCGGGCGATTCTATTGCCCATGACGCCCACAGCGTGGCGGCACGGTCTGTCAATCCGCGTCCGCTAAAGTGCCGGGCAGGTGTACATGTAAAAACAAGGCTATCCAACTTTATACTTTTCCACCAGTCCAGCTCATGAATCCTGCTTTCAGGCACGCCCCATTTTCTGAAATGCGCACCTACTCCCAGCGGCATATAAAACTCTTTAGTCTTGTCTTTCAATTTCAGAATACTTCCATAATCCAGGTGGTCGTAATGGTCGTGCGACATGATGATGGCATCGATCTTCGGCAATTTTTCTATTTCTATGGGCAGCCCGTTCGAATACCTGGATTTACCCAGCCATGGGTGTGGTGCCGGCACATCACCGAACATAGGATCTATCAGTATCTTCTTGCCAGCTATTTCCAGCAGGAAGGTTGAGTGCCCAAACCATGTAAGCCTGGTAATACTATCCGGTTTTTGCTCTATTTCCAGTGAGTCTATCTTCTGCACCTCAAATTTGTCTGCCGGTTTCCTGTCCGGATCGCCTTTTATTTGCTGGTACAGCAGAGAAGGTATATCCTTTATGCCTATCTCTATAGGCGATGGTATCTGGTTGACAAACTTGCCTTCTTCATAATGCCCGGTTTGTGCATAAGCTTGTTTCTGTTCTCTTGTAGGGCTGCCGCCAAACTGCGGGCTGGTGTATAGAAATACTGCTCCTATTACCAATACAAGAAGTATGATACTGATGATGATCATTGCTGTCATTTTCAGGATTTTTTTTATCATTATTTTAGCTGGCTCATTATCAGTTTATCAAACATTCTATCGCTTAGCAGCCAGCGCAGAAAAATCATTGGCTTCGCCAGTTTTCCGCCTGCATATCTTGTTTTAGGCGCAGAACTACTGACCGCTTCAGACACTAATTTACTAATAACTGAAGGCATAGAGTACGACCCCGGCTTCTTATACATCTCCTCGCCTGATTTCATGACCTGCATAGCCATGTCTTCATATGCACCACCCTGCGAGCGTTTTCTTAGTGGTTCGTTCATCACGTCTATGAACTCCGTGTTGATTATGCCCGGCTCTATAAGAACAACATTGATGCCGAACTGTTTCAATTCCAACCTCAGGCAATCGCTCCAGCCCTCCAGCGCATGCTTGGTGGCATGATACCAGGAGCCCAATGGCGTATATATCTTACCGCCTACAGATGATATGTTTATGATAGTACCCGACCGCTTCCCGCGCATATACGGCAACACTTTTTGTGTAACGCTCGCCAACCCGAAAATATTCACTTCAAACTGGTAGCGTGCCTCGTCTATTGTTACATCTTCTACAGCCCCGTAGGTGGCAAAACCGGCATTATTGACAAGAACGTCTATCCTTCCCTGCTCTTTGATTATAGTATTCACAACCACTTCCACAGTTGCAACATCAGTTACATCCATGGCCAGGGCACGGCCGCCCGCTGCAACGATGTCTTTCATTTTGTCAGTGCGTCTCGCTGCGCCGTATACCATATGTCCTTCTTTCAGCAGTTGCAGGGCAAAGTCCTTACCCATGCCCGATGATGCCCCGGTAACTAAAATTATCTTTTTCATTTTATTTGTTAAGTGATTACTTACTTACTTTTATTATTAAAAAAATAGTCAGACTTCGTATTTTGTTTTTAACGCGGTTAAGATCGCCTTTGGATTAGCCGGCTTGTGCAGTAAGATAGCCGTAGCTGCTCCGTCCAGGAACATCAGTACTAATTCCGCTTCCGCCGCAGCATTCTTGTATCCCAGCTTACCAAAAGCATTGCTGAGTGCCAGCTTCAAAGGCTCGGCCTTTTGTGCATTGTAGGCGTTTATCTGCCACTTGAGGGCATAAGCCAGGCGCCATATCTTATACTCACGCTCGGGTATTATAAAAGGCAGTTCCAATGCTTTCCTGATTACCTCTTTAGGGTCGGTACTCATGACGATATCGGCAAACATTGCTTTCGTTTTTTGCTCCACTATATCCATAATTGCCTGCAGCAAACCCTCTTTATTCTCAAAATGACGGAATATGAGCGCTTCAGATACACCTGCCTGCCTTGCTATTTTACTGGTAGACACGGCATGATACCCTTGTGTTGCAAACAATTCCAAGGCTGTGAATAATATATTTTCCTGCTTTTCGGTCATTATAATTAGTGAGTAATCACTCACAAAGGTAGCAACTTATATTTTATCACAAAATAATTTTTGAAAAATTTACCTTCGGACCTTTCAATATAAGCATATGAATGACCTCAACTTCTCCCCCTTCCCTACCTTGGAAACCAACAGGCTATTGCTGCGCAACTTAACGCATGACGACGTAGATGACGTATTTGCTATAAGGGGTAATCCCGTAACTATGCAATACATTCCACGTCCGGTGGCTAAAACGAAAGAAGATGCGTTGGCTGTTATTGATATGATAACGGGCTTTACAGCGAGAAATGAAAAGCTCAATTGGGCTGTTACGGAAAAGGGGGCCGACAAACTGATAGGTATTATCGGTTATCCAAACTTCAAACCGGAGAGTCATCGTGCCGAAGTCGGCTATGTATTAAACCATGAATACCAGCGCAAGGGGATTATGTACGAAGCATTACGAGCTGTACTTGACTATGGCTTTAATGTAATGCAACTACACTCCATTGAGGCTATTATTCGTACAGATAATATGGCCTCTATACAACTGATAGAAAAAGCCGGCTTTACACGTGAAGCTCTTTTCAGAGATTATGTATATCACAATGGCAGGTATTGGGATGAATATGTGTATTCGCTGATTAACCCGATAGCGGCACAACAATAACGATTATATCTATGCGTTACTAGTGTATGAAACAGGTTACGTCGTTTCTTTTAAATCATACACCGGCAATATGAACTGGTGGGTAGATATTTTGGGAACGGTAACAACGGGGTCAGCAACGAAACCTGCAATTATACAGCAATAGCCTGGCAGTTTTCAATAATCTCCCTGTTCTCATTTCCTACTATTTGCAGGGCCAGATTTTTTATTGAAGGGAACAGCATATCGTATACATTCTTTTTATTGCTGGGCACGTCTGTATCCTGCATGGCTAATATATACAATACCGCTTCCGGTATTTCCAAAACCGTGCATATGCTTTGAATGGTTTTGTTGCTGGGACGCTTTACAGAATTTTCAATCTGTGACAGTGAAGTTTGTGATATACCGCTTCTTTCAGCTAAGTCTTGTTGTGTTATACCCAATTGCCTTCTCACTGAACGTATGGCTACTCCTAAATTCATATCTGTAGGTTATTTTAAATACTTTATTATTAAACATTTGGGTAATAATCCTATTGCCTGTATAGACGTAGCAGCCTGCTAAAAGGTTGGTAATCCTGCAGCTAATTATTCGAAAAAAATAGGGGTAACTTTGCATTAATGAAACAAAATTTTACAGCTAGAGTAAACTATGACGGACGTATAGTGCCTGCTACTATCATACCCCAGCACAGGAAAGACGGCATGTATTACGAGGTAAACATCCCCGGCATAGAGCGGTTCTATATGCACTGGTCCGTCATGGACAGGTTTGAGGTAGTACCCCAGGAAGGATTGACTTTGCCCGACAACCTGGTACTAGCTGTAAGCGATACTATAGAGGAAAAGCTCAGCCAGAAGTAGAAAAATAGCCTTAATTCACTGCTGCTATCAATAGCCGGTTATTAAAACAATTCCATTTCGTTTTTATTACGACTTGTTAGTAATTCTTAAGTGGTTTTTCATAGACGCTTCCTCCACTAAGCTGTCTATCTGAAAAAGAAACTAAGTACTGAAAAGGCCCCCAACTATTCAGGAAGAAGTATCCGCGACACAATTATCAAGCAATAAAATTGTTTTGTTTCTACCATAAAGAGGCCCACCTTTCCAGGCGGGCGTTCTTGCTTTATTGAGCTTCGTGAAAACGCTTGTCCCTTATAAAAGATTCATCATTCAGTGTGTTCAGAAATGCCAGCAGATCGCTGCGTTGCCGGGTGGTGAGTTGTATGCCATTTTGCAATTGCGCATCCAGTGTTGCCGACTGGTGAATACCTGTAGCATAGTGGTCCAGCACTTGCTCCAGGGTTTTTACGCGGCCGTCGTGCATATAAGGCCCTGTATACTTCAGGTTGCGTAGCGACGGCACTTTGAATTTATACATATCCTGCAGCTCGCGCGTGATATGTGCCCTGCCACTATCATTAAATGTGGATGGTTTCAGGCCATTGTTTCGATAAGAAAAATCTGTAAACAGCGGCGGTTTATGACAGGTAGCGCAGCTATTGTTAAACACGGTCAAACCGTTCTGCTCGTCTTGTGAGAGTACGGCACTGCCACGTTTATATTGATCGTATTTTGAGTTGGCGGAAACCATAGCCCCCATAAATTGTGCTATGGATCTAAATATCCTTTGCGAGTTGACAGTTTCATCCCCCCAGGCATCTTTAAACATCTGCCTGTACTTTTCATCAGCACTTATTTTGGCAATGATATTGGGCAAGGTTTCATCCATCTCTACCGGGTTCTCTATCGGCGCTATAGGCTGACTTTCCAGGTGATTAACCCCGCCATCCCAAAAAAAACTGGTATGCCAGTTCATGTTGAATATGGGCGGTGAGTTACGGTTGCCTACCAAACCATCTACGCCATGACTCAAATCGTGCTCGGCATGGGCAAAGGCGGCGAACGCCTGGTGGCAGGAGCCACAGGAAGTTGAATTGTCCCTGGACAATCTTGGATCGTAAAAAAGCTTCCTGCCCAAGTAAAAGCCTGCATTTGTCAGGGTGTTATTCTCAAAATTGTACACAGGTGCCGGCCATCCTTCGGGTACAGTAAAACTTATATTTTCTTCCTCCACAGCCTGTACGTTAAAAGACGGATCGGGCTTGCAGGCAATCAAAGTGTTTACCGCGAGAAAAACAATCAATATGTAAATCTTCATTGCTTTCATTATTCAACGCGTGTTACAGTCATCATATCAACATAATTATCGGCCATAGCAGCATTTAAGCCTCCCGATGTGATTAAAGGCAGCAACTGGTCCATTTTGATACGCACGGGCGTTTTGAAGCAATCCAGTA
>DATCSV010000077.1:0-4216 GCA_036568285.1 Flavipsychrobacter sp.
TGCGGAAACCCTCATGGGTTATCAGGTTTTCCAGGAAAGGGATGTTGTTCTTCACCCCCCGTACGCGAAACTCCCGGAGGGCACGGTGCATCTTCATAGAGGCATCATGCAGGTTGTTACCCCAGGTACTTACCTTCACCAACATCGAGTCAAAGAACGGGCTGATCTTCATGCCCGGGTATGTACTACCTTCATCCAGCCTGACACCGAAGCCCGCCGCATTGCGATATGTGACCAGTGTGCCATAGTCGGGTTTGAAATCATTGGCGGGGTCCTCTGTTGTAATCCGGCATTGAATGGCCACGCCATCCACGCTAACATCTTCCTGGCTGCCTATGCCTACTTCTTTGTCTGTAAGCTTGTACCCCGCAGCTACAAAAAGCTGTGTCTTCACAAGGTCAATGCCGGTCACCATTTCTGTAACGGTGTGCTCTACCTGTATGCGTGGATTTACTTCTATAAAGTATATGTTCTCGGCGGCATCCACCAGGAATTCCACCGTGCCCAGGTTGTTATAGTTCACTGCGCGGGCGATACCCGTGGCATAGTTATACAGCTTGTCCTTGGTAGCTTGCTGCAAGGTAACTGCAGGCGCCACCTCTACCACCTTTTGGAACCGGCGCTGCACAGAACAGTCGCGTTCAAACAGGTGAATGATGTTGCCATGGTTATCGGCAGCCACCTGCACTTCTATATGCTTGGGGTTCTCTACGAACTTTTCGAGAAATACGGTGTCATCACCAAAGGCGTTTTTAGCCTCGCTGCGTGCTTCAGGGAAAGACTTCTTCAGATCTTCATCGGTGCGCACTACCCTCATGCCTCGCCCGCCACCACCGGCGGCAGCTTTCAGCATTAGCGGATAGCCTATGCGGTTTGCCTCTTTCAGTGCGATATCTACATTGGTAAGTGGCTCAGCATTACTCTCAATAATCGGTATGCCTGCCTTTTTCGCTACTTCCTTGGCTGTCACCTTATCGCCGAGTGCGGCCATAGCCTCAGGTTTTGGCCCTACAAATATGATGTTATTGTCAGCGCATTTGCGGGCAAACGTTGCATTCTCAGACAGGAAGCCGTAGCCGGGATGGATGGCATCAGCACCACATTCGCGCGCTATGCTAATGATGGCATCCATATCCAGGTACGGTTTCAGGGGGTCGTTATCTTCACCTACCTGGTAGGCCTCATCTGCTTTATAACGGTGGAGCGAGTAACGATCCTCGTATGTGTATATGGCTACTGTCCTTATTTCCAGTTCAGATGCGGCACGGGCAATACGTATGGCTATCTCGCCCCTGTTGGCAATCAATACTTTCTTTATATTCATATATTTCTAATTGGGAAGCTGCAATTCAGGTGTAAAGCTAATATTTGGCGGGTTTTATAAAAACATGCGGGATTAATAAAAAACTATGATTTTTACGACCGGCTGTTTGCATATTTATTACGGTTGTATTCACTATATTGTTTAGGTCAAAAAGGTATTATAACAACAAAAGACTTAATTATGTTGAAAATTGGAGATGAATTCCGCCATGTGTACAGGTACACCCAGGATGATGTAGATACTTTCGCCCGTGTCAGCGGCGATATCAATCCCCTGCATATAGACCCACAGGCTGGCAAAAACAGCATGTTCGGCCGCAATATCATTCATGGTTTCCTGGGCGCATCAGTGTTTACAAAAATATTCGGCGCGCTGTGGTATGCCGATGGCCATGTATATATGAGCCAGAGTATGAAGTGGCTGAAACCGATGTTTGTAGACACAGATTATGAAGCGGTAATAACTGTAAAAGAGATCTATCCTGAAAAAAACAGGATTCTGTACGACTGTGCGGTTTACGAAGCTGGTACGCAAAACCAAACCATTGCCGGCGAAGCCCTGCTGCTGAATAAGAAGCAATACGTATGGTAGTTGGCCAATTATGCGATAAACTAATCCCCGCTGCAATGGCGGGGATTATCTATATAAGTGAACCGGATTGGATTCGAACCAATGGCCTGCTGCTTAGAAGGCAGCTGCTCTATCCAGCTGAGCTACCGGTCCATATTTTGAGGTCGCAAAGTTAATGTAAAACGAGGGATTATTACTTCTTTTTCTCTTTCGATTTAGGAATAGGCACAGGCGCCTCGCCATCTTCCCTTACATCGATAGGTATCAGGTTCCGCACAAAAGTCCACTTATCGCCTTTCCATTTAAAGCCGTCATATTGACCGCTGGGAACGTAGGTGTACTTACGGTTAGGGTCGTTTACCTGTGATACCAACCTGTCGAAATATATTGCATCGAACTCTTTGTCCCAGTTCATGGAGGCCTGTACTTCCTTTTTATACTCCAATATGAACCGTTTAACGGGTTTGTCAGGATTGCAGGATGATTGGTATTCGAATACCTCAGCCCCGAATATCGCCCCGGTATCCGTAATAATCATCGGATCCAGTATTTTCTTATTGCTTATGGGGCTGGATGCGTTCAGTGAAAACACCGTGTAAATCGTTTCGCCATCTACCGTCTGTGGCATGATGCGGTATATAAGCCCCCCATACCATTTGCCTTTGGTTAGCACCGTATCCTCAGCACAGTTTTTTATCTCGGATGAGTAATCTATCAATGGGAACAGCTTCAGCGATTCAGAAGGCAGTTGTATAGCTCCGTAATACCTGCGGGTAACATCTGTGGGTGCTATCACCCAGTTGAATATCCGGAATGACCTGTCTTCTGGATACATAATATTAATCACCTCCTTAAGTTTCGGGAAATCATAGTTCCATGAGCCGGGCTGCTTTAGCGTCTGCACCAGCTGTTTTACGAACTTTTCTGTGTATTCGATACGAAAGTCGGGGATGAAAGCGTGGTACATAGAATCTGCCATAACGAGCAATGAATCTTCCATGCTGGTTATCTTGCCAGCTTCTTCCTGGGCATAAGCTTTTGTCCCCGAAAATAACCACACGACTAATATTAATGGAGCAATTCTATTTAACATTGACCGGCAATATTTACTTCCAAACCTAAACAATTTACCCGAAACCTTATAGCTGCAAGTGTTAAACTATGTTTTTAAGCCAAAAGCCATTAATTTCGAAGCGTTAAAATACTATTCATGCAGCTCATTCAGCAGATACTATTTATAATTATTTCCGGCATATCTATTTACCTGTTTGCAAAAAAGGTAGGCGAAATCAGGAGAAATATATTGCTGGGGCGCAAAGAAGACCTGACAGACAATCCCGGCGAACGATGGAAAAACATGGCATTGCTGGCGCTCGGACAAAAGAAAATGTTCAAGCGCCCGATACCTGCGATACTGCACCTGTTTGTATATGCGGGATTTATCATTATTAATATCGAGATACTGGAGATAATACTGGACGGAATTACCGGGCAACACAGGTTGTTCGCATCGATGCTGGGCAGCTTATATGGCATCTTAATAGGCTGTTTTGAAATATTGGCTGTACTTGTATTATTAGGCTGTGCCATATTCCTGGCCAGGCGCAACCTGCTTAAGACTCCCCGCCTGGTGCAGGCCGAACTGGAGGGCTGGCCGAAAAATGATGCTAATCTCATCCTGATAATGGAGATTGTACTCATGACTTTATTCCTGATGATGAACACAGCCGACCTTGTTTTACAAGCCAGAGGTGCGGAACACTACACAGTTACTGATACTTTCTGGATCTCAGGGATGTTTACGGGTTTATTTTCGGGTTTATCGGATGGTACACTGATAGCTATTGAACGAGGTGGCTGGTGGTTGCATATTGTAGGTGTGTTCTTTTTCATGAACTATCTCCCCTACTCCAAACATTTCCACATTATCGTGTCTTTCCCCAACGCATATTACATGCGGCTGAAAAAGCAAGGAGAGATGAAGAATATGCCGGATATACAAAACGAAGTGCTGTATATGATGGAGCCCGACAAAGCACCTACTGATGCAGCCCCGGCAGAACCACACAGATTTGGTGCAAAGGACGTAATGGACCTGAGCTGGAAGAACCTGATGGACGCATACGCTTGTACTGAGTGCGGCCGCTGCACAGCCATGTGCCCTGCCAACATCACCGGCAAAAAGCTTTCTCCTCGCAAGATAATGATGGACACCCGCGACAGGCTGGAAGAGGTAGGGGCTAACGTCAATAAGAACAAAGAGTTTGTAGATGACGGCAAATCGCTGGTACACGACTATATTTCGGTAGAAGAGCTGAGGGC
>DATCSV010000078.1:0-2126 GCA_036568285.1 Flavipsychrobacter sp.
AAACAGGATCCTGGACAAATGACCTGTCTCCGCCGATGGTAAAAGCCCTAGCCAGGTTGTTTGCTTTTTCTTCGTCTAATTTCCGGGACGCATATGCAAGCGGTGAAACACCGTCGTTGTATCGGCCCGGCATCTGTTGTATATACACTTCGCAGTCAAGATCCGCTGCCTGCTTTTCCAGGGATTCAATGTCTATATGCTGGATATATCCTATGCTTGAGGAAAAAAGCGGCTGGTGGCCGCTACCGGGTGTAAAGTCGTGTAAGGGGTTGGCATTGTAATGCGGGTTATTCAACAGGTTGTTTATTGATTTGCCGGCTTCTTCTTCCACCTTATCTATAGTTTCTGTCACCCTGCCCAGTTTCGACAGGTAGTTGATCCAACGTATCAATACCACCACAATTACCAGGATGATAGCCACCGTAACACCAAACAGTATCAGCCGCCCGCTTTCTCCATATACGCCCATCGTCAGCGCTATTATGCCTACAATGCTGAATATAAATGAACCTATAAATACCGAAAGTGCGTTCTGCGACGTATGGTCTGCCAGTAGCAGTTGTGTAGACCTGGGTGTAACATTGTTGGTAGCGGCGGCATAGGCTGCTACCATAATAGACAGCGAAAATGTTGTAACCGCCAGCATGCTGTTGGCTATGATATGTAGCAGGCTATCTACCGAGTCTGCGCCTATTTTGCTGGAGATGTCGCCAGGTATGAAGCCCTTAAAGAACACAGCTGCCAATGCCGTTAGTACCGCCAGCACACCAAAGGCGCTGGTACGTATCCATAGCTTGCCGCTCAGTTGTTTTAGTATCCATTGAAATTTTGTCATTGTAGTGTTTTAGCTTGCCCGCGCCGGCTTGTGATGCCCGGCCGGGCGAGGAAAGGTTTGTGGTTGCTCATGATCTGTGCTGCATCGCAGATATTATTAAAACAAAAACTTTGAGGAATAGTTGTTTCCCTACACTCATCAACCTGACCGGAGAGGGTGAGTTACTACATATGGTTGGCTGCGAGATATTCTCTCCATATACGGCAAAGGGCTTGAATACATTTATCGTTAATTTTGACTTGGATAAAAACTAATGAATGTCTATAGCTACCGAAGAACAAAGAGTTGGCATGCAGCAGGTAAGTGATGCCGTGGCCATTGTGCTTAAAAAGATGCGTGCGTTTGCCCGGCCGGGTATGTCAACCAGGGAACTGGACGAGTACGGAGGCACACTGTTGGCTGAGTTGGGGGCGAAATCTGCGCCAAAACTCACCTACGGTTTTCCGGGATATACGTGCATCAGCGTTAACGAAGAGGCAGCGCACGGTGTACCCTCTGTGCGTAAAATACTGCGGGAAGGCGACCTGGTAAATATTGACGTATCGGCGGAATTAAACAGCTACTGGGCCGACAATGGCGGCTCATTCGTATTGGGAGAAGATATACATGGGCACGGCAGACTGGTAGCAACGTCGAAGGAGATATTGAGGAAGGCCATCAGCAATATTAAGGGGGGAGTAAGGATATCGGAGATAGGCGGGCTGATTGAAACAGAAGCTAAAAAAGCCGGTTACACAGTTATAAAAAATCTGACCGGCCACGGTGTGGGCCGCAGCCTGCACGAAGAACCGAACGAGATAGCTAACTACCGCGACAGGTTTAACAGGGGGCGTTTCAAAAAGAACTCGGTGGTGGCTATAGAGACATTTATTTCAACACGGTCTACCCAAGCCGATACACAGGCAGATGGCTGGACATTAAAAGGAAACAGGGGTGGCTTTGTAGCACAGCACGAGCATACCATTATGGTGACCGATGGCCAGCCTGTGATATTTACCGCGAAGAACGGTATCTGGGACTAGTTGAGATTTACCACCCTCGCCACGTAGTCGGGGAGGCTACGCTGGACGACATCATATTATCCCTTCGGTCAGGCTTTTAGCGGAGCGGGGTCCTGTTAGTAAAGAACACCAACAAAGGAGGAAAAGAGCGTGTCTTTTTTGAAGACACGCTCTTTATAGCTGTATTTATTTCTTAGCCTTAACACCGGCAACTTTATCTTTCAATTCCTTGCCAGCCTTGAATTTAGGTACTTTACTGGCTTTGATCTTGATTGTTTCGCCTGTTTGCG
>DATCSV010000079.1:0-7152 GCA_036568285.1 Flavipsychrobacter sp.
AAAAGTTTCTACTACATAGTCGCGCACATAGCCGATGTTGTTCAGTATATCGAACACTGCAGGCGGGTACAGGGTAGTGCCCTTGTATTTTATCATCTGCTGTTTGCGCCCCAGCACCGGTGAGAGTCTGCGCGAAGTGCGCCCGCAATAGCATTTGGTTTCGTAGTAGCAGCAGATATCGCCCGTACGGTAGCGCAGCAGCGGCATGCCCTCTACTCCCAATGTTGTAATAGTCACTTCTCCAAACTCAAACGGCGGCAACGGTTTTCCGTGGTCGTCCAGCACTTCCATAATCACCAGGTCGGGCTGTTCGTGCCCGCCAACGCCGGCGTTACATTCGGTAAATGCCGTCTGCATTTCAGTAGATGCATAAGTATTGTACATATGCAGGGGCCATTCATTGTTTATTTTTTGCCCCAGGGTATTCAGTTCAAAATCGGCGGTACGTATGCTTTCGCCTATACATACTGCTTTTTTTACAGGTGTTTTTTTCAAGTCAATTTGATGCTCATGTGCGTATTCTATAAGTTTGAGCATAAATGATGGCACTGTAACGATGCTGTTGGATTGCAGTCTGAATATAGTATCCCATTGCAATTGGGGTAGTCCGGGGCCAGTACGTACCAGGGCAGCCCCCAGTTTCCTGATGCCCTGGTAATAAGCTATGCCCGCCATAAACTGCCTGTCCAGTGTCAGCATCAGTTGGTATACATCTTCGGGCTGTCCGTCGGCGCAGAGGAATGATTGCTGTTCGTTGTATGCCAGCCTGTCCAGGTCTTTGTCTGTCAGGGCTATAGTAACGGGTTTGCCCATAGTGCCCGATGTAGCAGTATACTCTTTGATGCTTGTTTCAGGTACACATAAGAATTCCCAGTTATGGTCTTGCATATCGCTTTTGCCGGTAGTGGGCAAAAAGCTCATATCGTCCAGCGAACGGATATTATTGATGTCAATGTTATGTTCTTTAAACAGTCTCTGGTAAAACGGCGAATGTGCTGAAAGATATTGCAGCAACTGCTGTAATGCCTGGTATTGGTACGTTCTTTGCTCTTCTGTGGGGGCGAATGCCAGCTTCGGGTTGTACATAACTCGCTATTTATTGCCTGACTAAAGTACGCCGAAATAAGTCTATTGCGATATTTTCAAAACTGATTTTTCATTTTTCATTTGCTGTTATATCTTTGCACATGGCTGCAAAATCTAAATTCTACGGCGAAGGCCTTACTTTCGATGATGTACTGCTGGCACCGGCATATTCAGAGGTGTTGCCCCGCGAGGTAAATATATCCATCCAACTGACAAAAGACATTCAGCTGAACATCCCTATGATGTCGGCGGCTATGGATACGGTAACGGAAACCCCGTTAGCTATTGCATTAGCCCGCGAGGGTGGAATAGGCATATTGCATAAGAATATGACCATTGAGCGCCAGGCAGAGCAGGTGCGCAAGGTAAAACGCAGTGAGAGCGGGCTTATCACTGATCCCATCACCCTTACACCAGAGGCCACAGTGGCTGACGCTGTAAAGCTGATGCGCGATAACAAAATAGGTGGTATTCCGATAGTGGGAAAAGGTAATAAGCTGGTAGGTATACTTACCAATCGCGACCTGCGTTTTGAGAAAAACATGCGCAAATCAGTGAGTGAAGTGATGACCAGTGACAACCTGGTGACCGCAGCAATGGGCACGAATATGTCCAAGGCTGAAAACATACTGGAAAAGCATAAGATTGAAAAACTACCGATAGTAGATAAAGCAGGCAAACTCATCGGGTTGATTACCTTCCGCGATATACTGCACCTGAAAAGTCACCCCAATGCGGCGAAAGACGGTACGGGGCGCCTGCTGGTAGGTGCAGCGGTGGGTATTACACCTGATACGCTGCAACGTGTGGAAGCCCTGGTGGCTGCAGGTGTAGACATTATTACGCTTGACAGCGCGCACGGACACTCAAAAGGCGTGCTGGATATGGTGAGCCTGGTAAAGAAAACATTTAAAAAACTGCCTGTAATAGGTGGTAACATAGCAACTGCGGCAGGAGCTAAAGCCCTGGCCGATGCCGGTGCTGATGCGGTGAAAGTAGGGGTGGGGCCGGGCTCCATCTGCACTACACGTGTAGTAACAGGCGCGGGTGCTCCCCAGCTTACAGCTATTATGGACGCTGCAACCGTATTGAAGAGGCGTAATATTCCCATTATAGCTGATGGCGGTATCCGCTACACCGGCGATATGGTAAAAGCCCTGGCTGCAGGTGCATCCTGCATCATGGCAGGTTCTATTTTTGCAGGCACGGAAGAGAGCCCCGGCGAGACTATTATATATGAAGGCCGTAAGTTCAAGTCATACCGCGGTATGGGGTCTGTCGAAGCTATGCAGGAAGGTTCAAAAGACCGCTACTTCCAGGACAATGAAGGGGATATCAAGAAGCTTGTTCCCGAAGGTATTGTAGGTCGTGTGCCTTACAAGGGTACTTTGAATGAAATAACCCAGCAGTTTGTAGGCGGGCTGCGTGCTGGTATGGGCTACTGTGGTGCCAAAGATCTAAAGGCCCTGCAGAACGATGCCCAGTTCATACGCATCACATCGGCAAGTATGGCGGAAAGCCATCCGCACGATGTAGTGATAACCAAAGAAGCGCCGAACTACAGCAGGTAGAAATTGTGAATTAATATTAATAAAGAAGCCGCCTCAAATGTTTGAGGCGGCTTCTTTATTAATTCTGGTTTAGGTGGCTTATTGTATCACCAGTTTTTGTCCTTTATACTGCATGTCGGCAGATGAAATGTTGATAAAATACATGCCTGCAGAAATGCCTGAAAGGGATAATGACTTGTTATTTTCCCCTGCTACTGTGGCGATGTTTTCGGTCATCACGGTCTTGCCTGTTACATCTGTTATTTTTATTTGCACGGCTTCTGTAGTATTACTGAAGAATTTAACCATAACACTGCTGTGTGCAGGGTTGGGATATATGCTGAAGTACTGCCTTTCCACTGTGGGAACTGACACTTTTAACGACTTACAGCTATCATCAGTATTCTGCGATAGACTGGCAGACAAATTAGCCGAGCAACCGTTAGAATCCGTGATGGTTACTATATAGTTTCCTGCGGCATTTACCATAATGTTTTGCGTAATAGCTCCGTTTGACCATTTGTATTGCAACGGGTTAGTGCCGAAATGACTGTTGCCGGGAACAATAGATGAATCGATAGTTACTGAAACGATACCGGTATCGCGACAGATAGGCGTAGTCACCAGCTTAGCACTGATTATTGAGCTGAGGCATGAACCAGCACTCACATTATCCCTGATAAGGGCACCGGGCAGGGGGCCAAAGCCATTAGCCAGGCTAACGCCTCTTGACGCCAGGTGACAGTAACTCATTACTGTCCCTTTCCATGCAGACGAGGGTTGCGAGTTGCTGAAAGTACTGGGGCAGCTACTGCATCCGCTGCCGTATTGCTGCTGAACGCAATTGTCAATAGACCCGCAGGACCCACCGATACCTGTATTCCATCCGCACCAATGCGTGTGCGGAGAACCTAAATTATGGCCTATCTCATGCGTAATCATCATTACATCCCACGAATAAGTAGGTACAGTATTATAAGTGCCGTTGATATCACCATATGCATACGAACTGGCTTTGTTGCATAGCACATCCAGGTAAGCTATACCACCGTTTCCGTCTGCATCTCTTGCTACCAGCATAGCCAGGTCACCATCAAAGCTATTTGACTTGCCATTCCATGTGCTCCTGAATTGGCTCAGTGCCGCACTTGATGAAGTACTGTCATAGCTGTCGGGAACCGTCCAGATGTCCACAGATTTAAGCTCAACTGCAATATTTTCATTCCTGTACATGGTCTGTACCTGGTTAAACAAACCTGTAAGGTATGCTTGTGTAAACATAGTGTTGTTTTGCTTGTTGCGATATAGGCCATAGTCAGCCTCCCAGTACAGGCGCACCTTTTTACATTCATATGCAGCAGTGGCCTTGTCTCCACCACCTGTCCCGTCTTTGCCGGGCAGGGCAGGGGCTATTTCTTCCGTGGCGCAGATGGCCGGTGGCGTCACTGTAAAGTCTTTGTCGTTATATAATATATACCTGCCGCTATTGTCTTCCAGTTGGCCTGCAACGAAGTTGCCGTCCTCGTTGGCGAAAAGTACCATAACCTCACCATTGGCGAACACGCTGACAGCAGCCAGCGAAAGATCTGAGCCGGCAACGGCACCCTGGTAGTGTACACCCCTGTCGTAAGCAAAAGCATGCCTGCCGTTCGCGTCAATGTACCCTATATTAGCATCTGTGGCCAGCGGGTTGCTGCGCAGCATATCCAGTTTATACTTTTGACCGTTTGCTGCTTCCATCGTCAGCGATATTGCAGCCGGTCTTGTTTCATACAGGTGCAGTACATTCTTTGCTATGGGCAGCAATAGCGTTTCGTCGTTCAGCGCATCATGCTTTTCGCCTGTAGTGATGCTGAATAAACTAAAGGTTTTGAAATCTACGCCATTAGCGCGAGCCTGCTGAATGCTTTCAGCCAATATCGTTTTGTTTGTTTGTCCGGCATTTGCCTTTATAGTAAACAATGAAGCGAATACATAAAGGAAAATGATGTGTAATTTCTTTGAGAACATTAAATAGTAGTTTATTTTAATTTTTAGCTTGCGCAATTTACGACATTTCATGTCACGGTATTGTCTTTTCAGATGAATCAGGCCATTGTCTTCCTGAAACTGCAAAAAAGAAAATTCTGCTGCGTGTTAAACGGTGTTGTATGGTTTTCGGTAATGCACTTTATCTTTTTGAACCCTCGTGATAATTGTGCCTGTAATCCCGGTTGTGTATATTGTTTTATGGGCAGGCCACTGCATTTTTCAGGCCCTTTGTCAGAGAATGTGCCGATGGTGATATATCCGTCTACTGCTTTCCGGGCGGTTTCCAGGTATGCAGCTATCTGTTGTTCGTTGGTCAGGAAGTGGAAGGTTGCCCTGTCATGCCATATGTCATAATGTTCCGAGGGCGTGAAATCTGTGATATCTGATATGATCCACTTTATCTTTTCCGCATCTTTACCCAGCCTTGCTTTAGCCCTTTCCAAAGCTTTGGCCGAGATGTCGAGGACGGTAATGTCTGTGTAACCCTGTTTTAACAACGAATCAGCGAGTTTGCTGTCGCCACCGCCTATGTCTATTATTTTAGCTGTCTTAGGCAGTCCGAAGCTGTAAATAAAACCCAGGGACGTATATGGCGTTTCCTCCGTCCAGCTTACTTCGTGAGGTTGTTTGCTGGTATATACACTCTCCCAATGTTCTTTCCGGTCGCTCATTTATATTTTTAAAACAAAAATAAGAATACTCTGTGGCAGGGACTGTGATAAATGTCACATAGCGTCATAATGATAATATATAACAAGACACCTCCCTGAAAGGAGGTGCTCGTTAAAAAGAGGAATTGAGAAATACAATTGCCGGGCAATGGCAGATCATCGCAAGAAGCCATAGACAAACACCCCGGCAAATATCTTTTTTAGATACTAACAGCCAGGACCAGGCACGCCAATATTGCTACGAAGAGGATTATCTTCTGGGTCGCTTCCTTTCTTACTATAGTTGCAGTGTAAGGTGCTTCTTTTGCGATTGCTGGTGTGAAGGCTAACTGTTGCATCTGTGTGTGTTTTTATTTGTTGTTTAAAAACTGTGTTTTTTCTTTTGTTTTGAAACGCCGTGGCGTTCTGTGTGTTTTTGTTTCAGCGGCTTGTTTGCTCCCGCTTGACAATACAAAGATGCAACATGGACAGGGCCGTTTGCAAATAAACGGCCTCGCTTAACGCACTGTTTATAACCGCTTAACAGGCGGTAGTGTTAACTGTTAACAAGCCGTTAGGAAATCAATGGCTGACAAGTAAATGTTGGGTTATCTTAAAAATCCCTGCTAAAGCATATTTCAGACTGCAACTGCCTGGTTGGTGTGTACAGATGTCTCCCTGCTGTTTTTGATAATATAGTAGCCGGCAAAGATGAAACACAGGCCGATGAATTCTGTAACATACAGAACCTCTACATGCCCGGCTTTTGCCGAAGAGCCGCCGATACCCGGCAGGAAGCCTCCGATGGCTATCAACACGTTTCCCCAAAACCTGTGTTTGAAGTTCCTGTCTTGTGCGTAGATATATGCAGAATATATTGCGCCGCCTACCAGGAATGCAAATGCGTAAAGGTTAATGAATGGTGTAATGTAACGTATAAAGGTCCACTCCAGTATTTTACCATCCAGCTTGGGGTGTGGCCCGCCTTTTAATGGCGATAATATAACCAGAACAGAAGAAATAAGGATGGATGCCGTGAGTATAACGGACAGGGTATTGGCTGTCTTCTTTTTCATGAGCAGGTGCACGGTGCCCTGCGCCAGCGGTGCGCCGCCCAGGAAGGCTCCAAATATATACCATGCCTTAAAGTTGGCTGGTGAGTAGCCCATCAGCGTGTGCAGGCTTTCTGTAACAGTGCCCGCACCGTAAAAGAATACACCCAGCATCCACCAGAATATATACATCGATTTCCTGTGGCTGTTCCAATGCTTGTAGAGCAGTACAAAAAAGTACAGTGAGAACAGGGTGGTAGCTATGGGAATATAATTCACTAGCGGCATAACGGAATTTTGCGCAAAATTACCACTATGCTATCGCTGCATGTCACGCCATTGTCATTACTAGAACTTGAAGTTGTAAGTAATACTTGGCAGAATGGGGAAAATTGATACCTGCTTTACGCTTGTTTCTACGCCCTGGTTCAGGTTGCCTTCTGTATCTACATACAGGAAGTAAGGATTCTGCCTGCTGTACACATTGTATACGGAGAATGCCCAACTGCTTTCCCAGCGTTTCTTTTTCCTCTTCTGTCGTTGTGGTGTCAGTACCGCAGAAAGGTCGAGCCTGTGGTAGGCAAACAGGCGGTAAGCATTCAGGTCGCTATACTGAGGCACAACTGTCTGGCTGATGAAGTAATAATTGGTGGGCAGGGTAACAGCATTGCCCGAGCCATATACGAATACAGAAGAAAACGTCCAGCGCGGGCTGTGCTCATAGCTGGCTACCAACGACAAGTCGTGCCTGCGGTCGTACTTGGCAGGGTAGCGGTTGCCATT
>DATCSV010000080.1:0-11208 GCA_036568285.1 Flavipsychrobacter sp.
GATACAGCTATGCAATAGATATCAGTAAAATTTTATAGTGAGAAAACTGCCAGTTTGCTGATAGTCAATGGTTAATGAATATGCAGCATTTAATACAACCTGCGTAAAAATATGGAGCGCAACTTGTTATACTAATATCTAAATACCCGGAATAATGATTACTCAGAATTATGCTCAGAAACAATCGCTGAAGATATCTGCTCAACAAATACAACTACTCAATTTTTATGCACTGAACCACCTGGAGGTTGAGAATATGATCAGGACGGAAGTGGAGGAAAACCCTTTCCTGGAGGGACAGGCAACTATGGATACTGACAATGGTACAATAGCAGAAGATACCGACCCTAATGACCCGACGGAAGCGGAGGGGGCTGAGTATTACAGTGCACCTGCACAGACCAGCGACTACGGGAACAGGCAGGTAGCCTATCAAACTAATTTTAAAGAAGATGCAAAGCAGCAGTTGCATGCTCTTTTGCTGGACGATTATACTATAGAACTGGCAGAGTATATTATTGACTCTCTGAATGATAAGGGGATGCTGGAGAATACACTGGAGGAACTCTGCGATGACCTGTCTTTTAAAAAGAAGAAATGGATCGAGGTGGCTGACTTGCAGAAAGGACTGGACGCACTGCGGTACATTGAGCCGGCCGGGCTTGGTGCAAGAGATATACGCGAGTGTCTGCTGATACAGCTAAGCCGCCACCAGGACTGCCAACTTGCCAAGCAAGCGTATAGGCTGATTGATGAATATTATGAAGACATCCTGAAGCACAAGTTTGAAAAAATTTGCCATGACCTGCAGGTAGATAATAACTATTTGAAGGGCATACTCAGGTATGTAGGCCGGTTTAATTTTCACCCCATCAATCAGCAGCCTTCTGTAGACCATAAGAACACAATAATACCGGACTTCCTCATTACATACAATAACGGAAGTATCCAGGTGAATTTAAACTCCCGCAAGGCGGATTCGCTGTACGTAAACCAGGCTTTGTATAACCAGATGAGGGACCTGAGCAAGGAGAAAACAGCACGCGCTTATGCAAAGAGCAAAATACAGTCGGCAAAATGGTTCGTAGATGCGGTTAAGCAAAGGGAAGCTACTATGATGTGCATTATGGAATGCATAGTAGAATTTCAGAAGGAGTACTTTATAGATGGTGATATCAGCAACCTGAAGCCTATGGTATTAAAAGATATCGCCACATTGAGCAATCACGATATATCAACCGTATCGCGGATAACATCCAGCAGGTACGCGGATACTCATTTCGGTATTATACATTTAAAAAGCCTGTTCAGCGAAAGCTTATCTACACAGGAAGGGGAGAATATCAGTAATAAAGTGATACAGTCCATCATAAGGGAAACCATTGAAGCTGAAGACAAAAACGACCCTTATACTGACCAGGCGGTAACCACGCTCTTACAAAAGCAGGGTTATAAAATAGCACGGCGCACCGTTACGAAATACAGGGAGCTGATGAATATTCCCATAGCGCAGATCAGGGCCATCCAGTTTGAAAGTTAAGCAGTAATTAAGTAATTTACCGTATGAGCAAAATATTGATCGTTGATGATGATACAGACATGTGCATGCTGTTGGAACGTTTCCTGTCCAGGAAGGGTTTTGTAGTGAAAACCGTGCACAAAGGTAGCCTGGCACTGGAGTGGCTGACAACTAATAAAACTGATATTATCTTATGCGATTTCAGGTTAGAAGATTATACAGGCGCTGAACTGCTGCCCGAGTTGAAGAAACTCAGCAATAACGCACCTGTTGTTATTATAACAGGATATAGTGAAGTAAAGGCCGCCGTGGAAGTGATGAAAAACGGGGCATCAGACTATATAACGAAACCTTTGGTGCCCGACGAGATATTATCGACAATACAGAAAGCCCTCGGGAACAACCGCAAAGGCGAACCGCAGGCGGCAAAGACCGAAAACAACAATGCCGGGGTAAACGGGAGACCACCCGCTGCCACCCTGTCTGAATACATTGAAAGTAAAAGCGAGGTTTTTGAAAATATTATCAAGCAAGTGAATCTGGTAGCGCCTACCAATTACAGCGTGATCATATATGGTGAAAGCGGTAGCGGCAAAGAAGCCATTGCCCAGCAAATCCACAACAAGAGCTCAAGGGCAAATAAACCCTTTGTAGCTATCGACTGCGGAGCATTGTCGAAGGAACTGGCTGCCAGCGAGCTGTTCGGGCACGAGAAGGGTGCCTTTACCGGTGCATTATTTCAAAAGGTGGGTTCTTTTGAGGTGGCGAACGGTGGCACAATATTTCTCGATGAAATAGCTAACCTCTCCTACGAGATACAGGTTTCATTACTCAGGGTGGTACAGGAGCGTACTATTAAACGCCTGGGAGGTACAAAGGAAATTCCGCTGGATGTTCGGATAATTATTGCGAGCAATGAGCCACTACTGCAGGCTACCAAAGACGGTAAGTTCAGGGAAGACCTGTACCACAGGTTCAACGAGTTCAGTATCGAAGTTCCCCCGCTGCGGCAAAGGAAGGAAGATATTATGTTCTTCGCGCGGCATTTCCTGGCGCTTACCAATGATGAGCTGGGCAAAAATGTCAAAGATTTTAGCCCGGATGTTAAAGCCATATTCAATGACTATGTATGGCCGGGCAATTTAAGAGAACTGAGGAATGTAATAAAACGGTCCACATTGCTGTCTGATGGTGACTACATTGAAACCAAAACTCTGCCCTTCGAAATTGTTAACTACAAAAAACTACAGTTTGACGACAACGAGCCTGCTGGCGAAGAAAGCCCTGTGGCTAAACCAAGTGACATAAACAGGCTGAAGAGCGCCAATATGGACACTGAATACGAGATTATACTCGATGTGCTGAAGCAGACCAATTATAACAAAAGTAAGGCTGCGAAGATGTTGAACATCGACAGGAAGACATTATACAATAAACTGAACCAATATAAACTGCTGAAATCCAAAACCTGAGATTAGAGTATTGTAACTTACTATGTGGCTACAAGACAACAAGATAAACTTATTGCTCATAGACGATGATGAAGATGATTTTATTATCCTGAGCGACTATCTGAAGGATATACCTTCATTACACGTTAAAGTAGATTGGTGCAGCGATTATCACGAAGCGCTGCAGCATATGTGCAGCAGGAAGTATGATATCTACTTGATAGACTACCGCCTGGGGATAAAATCCGGTTTGGACTTGCTGAGCGAGGCTATCAATAACAATTGCGAGGAGCCAGTGATCATGCTTACCGGTTTTGGTAATTATGAAATTGATAACCAGGCTATGCGCCTGGGTGCGGCAGATTATCTCATTAAGTCTGACCTGAGCTGGGAAAAAATTGAAAGGTCTATACGTTACGCGCTGGAACGGACAGCTACACTTAAACTCATCAGGGAAAGCGAACGTAAATACCGTAGCGTGTTTGAAAAATCGAGGGATGTTATTTTTATAGGAGACGAGCAATTAATTATCACCGATATAAATAACGAACTCTTCCGGATGTTGGAATATACACAAGAAGAATGTGTAGGTAAAATGTCGTTGTACGATTTCTTAAGTTCAGAGGCGGATAAGGAACATTTGCAGAAAACACTGTTGGAGGTAGGCGAAATAGATGACTGGGAAGTAGTGCTGAACAGTAAGTCCGGAGAAAAGAAGTCATGTTATTTTTCGGCGGTAAAACAGACTGACATAGCCGGCAATATATATGTACAGGGTATTATTCATGATATTACCAACCTGAAAAAAAGTGAGAAGGCCACCTTGCAGGCGGAAAAATCGGCCCTGGTTGGCAGGCTGGTACAGACACTTGCCCACGAGGTAAGAAACCCCCTGAATAATATTTCGTTGTCGCTGGAGCAGATCGAGTCCACTGGAGAAAACACTGAGCTACAGCCCTACATCAGCATAATAGACCGCAATGCAAAGCGGATAAATGCACTGATAACCGAATTGCTGCAGGTTTCGAAACCGGCGGAGGTGGCGCTGCACAGGGTGACCATACAGCAGGTGATCGATGATGTTGTAGCAGAATCCCTCGACAGGATCACTTTGAAAAAAATTGAACTGGACCTTGATCACCCGGATACCCCGCTATATATATCGGGCAACAGGAAGATGCTGGCGGTGGCGATACTTAATATTGTCATCAATGCCCTGGAAGCTATGGATGAGGGAAACGGCCATTTATCCATACGGGCTTTCCCTAAAAATGATTTGGTGGTACTTGCCATCAAAGACAACGGCTGTGGTATCAGCGAAGAGCATATAGCTCATTTATTTGAGCCCTACTTCACCAGCAAACGCAATGGCATGGGCCTTGGGCTGGCTTCCTCGCTCAATGTATTACAGGCTCACAAAGCGGAAGTTGAGGTCAGTTCTCTTCAGAACGAAGGAACAATTTTTACATTGACATTCCCGCTGCATACATCTTCGGTTATTCAGCCCTCTTAGTAGTTGCTTAGCCCAGTACCGCTTTCAGGTCCTTTTCTATATCTGCAAACCGCAATGGTTTTTCCATTATTTTGTAATTAGTAAAACCGGGAATTTCAAATTGGGGGGCTTTGTAGGCGCTGATGAGCATGATGAACGTCTTAAGCTTTTTTTCTGCTATAGTTGAGGCTATGTCCCATCCCACGCCGTCGGGCAGATTATTATCCAGGAATACGAAATCGAAGGAAGTGGTATTTAATATTCGCCGGCATTCTTCTACGGTGTAACATACAGAAACATCGTAATTTCTTTTCACCAGAAAACTTTTTAGCAAATCGCACAGCTCCACTTCATCGTCCACTACAAGAATCTTCTTTTTTTCAGCCAACATGCCCGGGTGCCATTTTACATTTACACAATAGGGATATTCCATATCCTATCTTAAGAAAAAACTATACCAAGGGAGCCCTCAAAAGGGCGCATTTCACACAACTATGTCATAATGCAGAGAAATGAGTGAATATGTGGATTAAAAATAGAAAATCTTAACATAAATAACCGAAACACGACCTTAAAAACTAATAAAATGTTTTACAGTGATATTGCCTGTTTTCGGGAACTGTAGCTAATAATGACCATTATGTCTGGTTGGCTTCTACAGACATCTTTTTAACATAATCGGGATTTTTAGGAATAATGATGCTGAATACAGCTCCTTCCCCCGGTTTGCCTTCGGCTTGTATGATGCCATAATGATTGTCAGCCACCTTTCTGCATATCGACAAGCCTATACCATTTCCCTCTATTTCGCTTTTGCTGTGTAGCCGCTGAAAGGTCATAAATATTTTATCCGCATGCTCCTGGTCAAATCCAATGCCGTTATCAGCAAAGTCAAGCCTTATGTATTGGTGATGCGGGGGTAGATTGTAGCCTTTTACTTCTTCTCCATCTATCTCCCGCCAGGAAACATGTATAGCCGGTAGTTTTTCTGGGTGAGCAAACTTCAATGAATTGCCGATGAGGTTTTGAAACAACTGGCGGAATTGAATGGGCACTACACTCACTACCGGCAACTTATCGGCTGTGACCACGGCCCCTTTCTCAATTATCTTATTTTCCAGTACGCTTAGCGTGTCGGATAATACGGTATTCAGGTTACATTTTTCAAATGCATCATTGCCGTCCAGCCTGGATAGCGCCATCAGGTCGTCTATCATGGTTTGCATCCGTTTGGCAGAACTTGCTATTTTATCGAGATATTTTCTGCCGTCGCCATCCAGGTGGTCCTGGTACTTCGCAGACAGCCGCTCGCTGAAAGTAGATATTTTTCGCAGGGGTTCTTTCAGGTCGTGACTGGTGATAAACGCAAATTCCTCCAGGCTTTTATTTGATTGTTTCAGTTGCGTGTTGTTCTGCATCAGCAGTGTCTCCGCTTCTACCTGCTTGGTTATATCTGTTGAGATATCCAGTACATAATTCACCTTGCCTTCTTTGTCCCGGTCAAAAATTGTTCTATAGGTATGGAACCAATGATAAATACCTCCGCTGCACTTCATGCGATACGTGAAATCAAGTACCGGCTCATCTTCTCCCTCGCCCGGGGGGTGCGCATTCGCCTGCTGCATTGCTGCGTCATTTTCCTTTATTATCCGTTCCCTGTCTTCAGGGTGGATGATGTTCATCATAAATTCGCCGCCCTGTTCGTATACCACCGCCGGGTTATACCCCAGCACTGTTTCAAAAGATTTGTTGACGAAATCGAATTTCTTCTCGTTTACATCATACAGTGCTATCAGCGTCGGGCTGGTCTCTGCTATTTTTCGTGCCAGTTCCCGGCTGTCTTTTATCTGCTGGTTATAGTAGTATTCTTTGGTAATATCCTGCACAGTACCCAGCATCTTATACACCTTACCATTATGGTCCATCATTACCCGGGCCTTCATGCGCAGGGCCTTCTCGTTATTTTCCCGGGTAATTATCCTGTACTCCATATCAAAAGGTTCCGCACGTTCTACCGCTCCCCATACCGCAGTTCTTACCATCTCCATGTCTTCGGGGTGTATCACTTCGCGCATGTTGTCGTAGGTCACTTCTTGTGTTGGCTCCATATCATGTATCCGGTACATCTCATCCGACCACTCCAGCTTGCCGGCAGCAATATTCCAGGTCCAGTTGCCTACTTTGGCCAGTGCCTCTGCCTGCTTATACAGCATTTCGCTTCGCTGTAGCCGCATCCGCATATATTTCTGATCGGTGACGTCCATAATCGTGCCTTTCATTACCTTTCTGTCGTTCTCCATCAACACTTTGCCCTTGCTCCATATGATCTTTTCCCTGTTGTTCACTATATACCTGTACTCTGTATCAAATACCCCTGTCTCATTCACAGCTCTGTCCCTGGCAGACATTACCCGGTCTACGTCTGCCGGATGTATCCGCTTTATATATTCACTTCTCTGCGAGATATCGTCTATCTCAAATATTTTAAGATACTGGGGTGTTACGTCTAAAACATTATCCTCAATGTCCCAATGATAGGAGCCGATATTGGCCAATTCCTGCGCTTCTAATAACTGCTCCTGGCTATGCTTTAATTTTTCAGCGTTTATTTTCTCCTCCTGTATATTTGTTATGAAGGCGATGATTTTACTTTCTGAATTAATGCCGTTGAGGAAGGGAGATATATAGGCCCGCACCCAGATGTAATTGCCATGGCCGTTCTTTACCCTGCAGTCTATTGTTCTCACTTCGTCTTTTGCCAGCGTGGTCATGTTTGCCAGGTCGTGCTGCAGCCTGGCAATATCGTCAGGATGCACCAATGTAGTCAGGATGTCCGTCTCCAGGTTGGTCAGCTGGTCCTTTGTATAGTTCAGCATATCATAAATGCCGTCGTTGTTATAGACAAAAGCGTAGGTATCCAGGTTGTAGATACATATCCCTCCGGGAACGGTATTGGTAATATGCTCAATGAAGTAAAGCTGTTTATTTAATTCTTTTCTGAAAATGGTAAGGTATTGCTCGGTTCCCGCAGACAAGCACAACCTTTCGTGTATGTCTATTTCCTCCAGTATTTTTAAGGCCAGGTCCATATCGGTTGTATACAGGCGAAGGAATTTCATGAACGACTGCTTGCGCACCTGCATGCCGGATATGAAGTCTTCTATCGCAATATCTTTCTGCTCCACTATTTTCAGGTCATCGTCGTTCCATTGCTTCATCGACTTTTCAAAGCGCTCTTTCAGTGTGTTGCTCTCTACATGCTGCAGCAAGTCTTCCTGGCTTTGCAGGCTCAGCTCAAACAACTGCTCGGCCGACATATAAGCCAGTTTTTTTAGTAGCGGCAGGTCAATTTCTTCACACAACCTTAACTGCTCTTTCGTGAAATCAACCAGGTGATGTTCACGTATGAATTTTGCAAAAGCCGGCCAGTATGTGTACTCCCAGTCAGTTACTTTTGGCCGATGATCGTTGATAGCTGTAGCGGTAGAATTGCCCATTTTTACGTCGTTTAGGGGTGAATTGGCAAACGAGGCTTCCGTATTCAAGTTACGCATCTTCATTTACAATTTGTCCATTATTGTTTCTACAAGTGTAGAAGTTAAAAAAATCGTGCCAAGGATACTGTAATGTCTGGAGTTATTAGGAGCACTCTGCTTAGACAGACCGGAACATGTTTGTGCTTAACGTATAAAATAGTGATAAAATCTTCATGTAAATATAGGTTGAT
This sequence comes from Flavipsychrobacter sp., assembly GCA_036568285.1. Classification (GTDB taxonomy): domain Bacteria; phylum Bacteroidota; class Bacteroidia; order Chitinophagales; family Chitinophagaceae; genus UBA5543. Next base: position 8,190 of record DATCSV010000080.1, read on the forward strand.
GAAAAAAAATATTATTTTTGTTTAAAGAAAGGGGAGTTGGAGAATATACATTATTTGACAAACTTTACTGTTCGTGACAATAACGTGACAGTGTCACGCCTTCCTCCTAATACGTCCTATATTGCTTTAGAATAAACTTGATTTATGAACGGTACTGCTCTTAGAGTACTTATTGCGGATGATGACAGTGAAGACCTTGAGCTGATGGAAAGCTCAATGTTGAGTACCGGTCATAATGTAGAACTTAGTCTGTTGCCGGGTGGGGAATCGATTCTCCGGCACCTGGAAGATCAACCCGATCATAAGCTGCCCATGCTAATGATCATTGATTATAACATGCCCGTGATCAATGGAGCGGAAGTGGTGTTGAAACTCAATAGCAATGTACGGTACAGGCCAATACCTAAATTTATATTAAGCACTTCCAACTCGGAGCACCACATCAGGGAGTGTATGAATAATGGAGCCGACGGGTACTTCGTAAAACCCGATACCAAGCCCGACCTGGATAAGCTGGCAATAAAACTCCTTTCTTACTGCCGTTCCAATTTTTAAATGCTGTAGGTTGTCGGCAGTTATTCTGGATTAACCAACCTGCCGTTGAGGCAGTGTAATGATAATAGTAGCACCGCCCATATTGCCGTTGTTTACAGCTTTTATTTCGCCGCCATGTCGTTCGGCTATTTTCCTGCATAGTGCCAGTCCCAGTCCATTACCTTCATACTGGTCTTTGTTGTGCAGCCGGGTAAAGGCATCAAATATCCTTTCGGTTAGCCCCTCGCCAATACCTATGCCGTTATCCCGTATTTTTAGTTCGAGGTATTCCTGTCCGCCCTTTTTAGTGCCGGAATTAGTTATGGTAATGACAGGCGCAATATTTTTCCGGGAAAACTTAAGCGAATTATTAATGACATTGTAGAGCATCTGCCTGAGCAATATAGCGTAGCCATCTACCACAGGTAGGTTTGCATACTCCACCTGTGCTTTTTTTTCTGAGATAGGTAGCTCCAGGTCTGTAAGCACTTCCCTCACAATGACGTTCAGGTCTATCTGTTCCAGTGGTTCATCACTCCCTTCAATGGTCGAATATTTCAAGACACCTTCTATCATATTGCTCATCCTTTCCGCTGCCCTCCTTGTTTTCGTCAATACCGCATATGCTTTGCTGTCAATGTCCGCTCCTATCTCCTGTTCCAGTATGCTATTGTACAATTTTATTTTTCTCAGTGGCTCTTTCAGGTCGTGACTGGCTACGTGGGCAAACTGAAGCAGGTCTTCGTTGGAACGCTGCAATAGTTTGTTGGCCTCCTGTAGTGCTATGGTTCGTTCCAACACCACTTTTTCCAGTTCAAATGTCAGGTCTTTTTGCTGTTGAATGTTTACAGCAGTGCCTATAAAGCCATCTAGCGTTCCTCTCTCATGCCGGGGTACTCCCTTCAGGAGGAACCATTCATATATGCCCGTACTCACGTTTTTTAGCCGGGCTTCTGTTATGTAGGTAGCGTTTTCTGCTGCCGCTTGTTTATAGCCACGGTTTATTTTTTTAATGTCGTCGGCGTGTATGATATCGGCCCATATATCTCTTGTCAGCGGTTGGCCTGCCGCTACTCCTATATATTCACGCAATTCCTTGTTTGCGTAAACCACGTTGCCTTTTTCATCAGCCATCCATACCCACAGGGGGGCGTCTTCCGCCATTGTTCTGAACCGGTATTCACTTTCAGCGATCTTGCTTTCGGCAGTTTTCTGCTTATGAATATCTGTTACAACTCCTATCCATTCCTGTATTTCCTGCCTGTCGTTCATCAGCGGCACAGCCTTGGTGCTGATATGCCTGTACTCGTTGTGCCGCTTGCTCCATAATTTGCATTCGGTTTCGTAGATGGATTTCCTGGCTCTTGCATCAGCCCATAGATTGCGAATAGCATCTCTGTCCTCGGGGTGTATCATCAGCTCCCAGCCAACGCCTTTGTGCTCAGGCCATGGCTGGCCGGTATAGTTTTCCCATGAGTGTTGGGGTGTTTCAAATTTCCCTTCCGGGCTGGTTATCCATATAATAGCGCTGGAAGCGGCAGTAATGGATGAGTAGCGTTGTTCATTCCACGAAATTCTTTCCTCTGCTTTTTTCTGCTCAGTGATGTCTGTTGTGAAACATCTAGTATGTACAAACTCCCCGCCATCCCATAATACGTTCGAGCTGATTCGTACAGTCTTCAACGAGCCGTCTTTACATATCAGTTGTGTTTCAAAGTCCCGTACGGTCTCATCCCTGCCAAGTCGCTCCTGTACGTCAGCCATGGCTTTTTTATCAACATGGAATTTTGAAATGGGCTGGCCGATGTATTCTTCGGGTGGGTAGCCCATCATTTCCATTTCTGCAGCATTAGCCCATACTATAATGCCGTCTTTATTTACCCAGTGCAGTCCTATCGGGGCTTGCTCTATATAATCCTGTAGCTCCTGTGTTTTTTTGTCCAGTTGCCTGCGTGTTTCTGATAGTTCGGTGATGTCTATGAAACAGTTCACCATGCCCACCAGTACGCCCTGGTCATCCTTTATCGGCGCAACATTTACACGTACCGCTTTCCTGGTGAGGTCCGGCCGCTCTATGATCACTTCCAGGTTTCTGCGGGGCAATCCATCTGCCAGGCAGGCGGCGACGGGTGTTTCATCGGGTGGCAGATGCCTGCCATCGGGGTGATACAGCCTGAACGATCCGCAGAAGCGTTCCTCAGTGTCATTCTTGACAGGCGTTCTGCCCCACAGCTCCACAGCCTTCGCGTTATAATTAACTATCCTCCCCGACACATCGCACACATATACTGCAGCGGGAAGAATATTCAACACATTGCTCTCTCCGAAGTGTTCCGGATTCAGTATCTCATGCATTGGCAATATATCATTACTGTCGGGCATTGGAGACTTGGCATTACTTTAGTGAAAATTGAAGTTAGCCAATAGCGGCCATGAAAAAGGTTAATATCGGTAAAAATGTGTATTAATCTCTTTGGCATGATTT
>DATCSV010000081.1:0-10933 GCA_036568285.1 Flavipsychrobacter sp.
ATGGCTGAAAGTATGCTGCTGCGCGCTATGAAACTTGAAGGAGATAAGGCTGCTTCTGCATTGGATGCCACCCGTGTGTTCATATCTGATGCCGCCGACCGTATTAACCATGCCGGCAAAAATGCAGTGAATGCCTTTGCCTCCGGCGACGAGCAGCGTATGATGTTATTGGGTATTAAACGATTTACAAAAGTTGCCGCGGTTAATACGAAAGAGACCAGGCGCAAGCTGGCGGAGCGGTTGATAGCCGATAGCAAGTACATATTTTAGCATTCAGGTCACGCATTGCAGAAAAAACTATAATATTTTTTGCTTTAGAAATATTTTCCATACCTTTGCGCCGCCAAAAGGAAGGTGGTTAACCTTAATCTAAGGTTAACAATGTGCCGGAGATGAAGTGAGGATAAGTTGGCAACTTTGCAATACAAACGCAATTTTAAACTTTTTTATTTATAAAAACAATAACAATGGCTAACAAAGACAGCAAGACTTTTGTTGACACTATGGTGGAGGCGCAGAAGCAAATGGTGGACACAGTTACTGAGCAAACCAAAAAATTTGCTAACGGCAACAATGCAGTGAAGGAAACCATGGAGAAAGGTAGCGAATGGTATAAAAACTGGTTGGAAAGCCAAAACACAATGTTTACTACTGCAAAAGGCAAAACCGCCAATGCAGCTGAAAACACACATGATGCAATGAGCAAAATGAACGAATTCTACCAGGGTTGGTTCAACACACAAATGAACTGGGCTAAGCAAATGTGGGAAATGAATATGAACCACGCAAAAAACAGCACACAGCAGGCTTCTGCTACTGACCCCATGACAATGTGGAATAACTGGATGAATGGCGTGAGTGCATGGAACAATAACATGAACCAGGCTGCACAGTGGAACGACATGATGAATAAATGGCAGGCGATGAACCCTTTCAACGCTGACGCATGGAAGAAATCCAACGAAACATGGACCGGCATCTTCAATCAATACTACGAACTGTTGAATAGCGGTTTCGCTAATATGCAGAAGGATATGGAGAACGGTACTACTCAAGACGCATTCCGCAACATGGTAAATGTGTCTGAAGCTTTCACTCGTTTCTCTGAAATGTGGATGCCTTTCCTGAAATCTATACAGGACAAAACTTTCAACGCTGAAATGTTTAAAAACCTGGCTAACCCCGCACAGTACAAAGAACTGATGGATAAATACTTCGGTTTTATGCCTGAGCAGAGCCGCGAGTATTTCCAGAACATGGGCAAGATGATGCAGGAAGGCATGGGCAACTTCAGCAAAAACGGCATGAACAACTATCAGCAAATGCGCGATATGGCTGCCGGTATGATGCCTGCACACTCTGAAATGTTTGGCACAATGCTGAATAACTACAACTCCTTCACTAAAATGATGAGCGATGCTGCTGCACCTTTCACTAAAATGATGGGCCCTAACCAGCACGCAAAAACTATGATGGAGTGGAACGACATAGCTAACCGCATGGCCGTTTACAACATCAAAAATGCTGAGCTGCAGTATATGGTATATACACAGGGTTCACAAGTAATGGACAAACTGGCTGAATCAGTTGCTAAGAAGATAGAGAGTGGCGAGGAAATCAGCAGCATGATGAACCTGTACCAGGAGTGGCTGAACATCGGCGACAAGACTTTCGTAGAACTGTTTGAAAGCGAAGATTACAGCAAACTGATGGCTGAAGTGAACGCTATGCAACTGAAACTGCGCAAAGATGTGGAGAAGCAAATGGAAAAGCTGATGGTGGGTGTACCCGTTGCTACACGTAGCGAAATGGACGAGGTGTACAAAACTATCTACGAACTGAAAAAACAAGTTCGTGAGCTGGAAAAAGCATTGGAAGCTACAGAAAGCACTGAGAAAAAAGCTGCTCCTGCAAGCAAAGCCAAGAAAGCATAATTCATAGTTTGGTGTGATATACAAAAGGGGTTGCAACAGCAGCCCCTTATTTTTTTGCCTTTAGCATACGCAGGTTGCCGTGCATATCCGTTCTCAACTCTGTATGAGTATACCCCATGCTTCTGAACAACTCCTGCGTAGCTGCCGCATAGTCTACATGCAGTTCACAATACACAGCCCCGCCCTCTGCCAGGTGCTCCTGCGCAAAGTCAGCAATATGCCTGTAAAACAACAGTGCGTCATTACCCGGCACAAATAATGCCTGCCCGGGCTCATGCTCCCGCACATGAGCACCCAATGTTTCTTTTTCCGTATCCGGTATATATGGTGGATTGGATACTATTATGTCAAATTGCCCCAACTCTTGCCAGGTGCCGGTATCCAGGAAGTCTGCATTAATAAACTGCACGTCTGCTCCCAACAACCCGGCATTTTTTTTCGCTATGGCCAGGGCTCCTTCGCTGATATCTGTCGCCGTTACTTTTGCCTGTGGCAGCAACAACTTCAACGAAACCGGAATGCAGCCGCTACCGGTGCCTATGTCTATTACTGACGGACTTAAGCCATCACTATCATCAACTATCCACTGAACCAACTCCTCTGTCTCAGGGCGGGGTATTAATACGTGTTCGTTCACGGTAAAGCGTCCGCCCATAAACCAGGCATAGCCCAGTACATACTGCATAGGGCTCCCGGACAGCAATCCCGCCTTTATCTCGTTGAACTGCGCGGCCTGTTCGGCTGTAAGTAGCTTGTCTCTATCGGTGAGACGTTGCAGCCTGCCGGCGCCGGTTACATGCTCCAGCGCCGCGTGGGCTATGGCTGCTGCTTCCCTGGTGTCATATAAATGCTGTAAAGCAGCAGACAACTCCCCATAAGCAGCAGAATAACTAAACATGAGGCAAAGATATGCTGATATTAAATTATTCCTCCCGGCTAACCGCATTGATGTTTTTACATTAATTTAGCAGCTACTATCTACACTCACGATAGCCCCTGACGAATGCATAAGATCACACTGCTCTTTCTGTTGATATGGCTGAACATATCAGCACATGCACAGTTTATTAAATTATCTAAGCCCGCTTTCAGTGGCATGTATTTTCAATGGGGTTACAACCGGGACTGGTATACCAAAAGCGATATCCACTTCAAAGACGGAGATAAGTATGATTTCGTCATTTACGATGTAGCGGCGAAAGACAAACCTGATTTCAGCTACTGGCATGAACATCCTTTTGATATCACCATTCCGCAGAACAGCTACAGGATAGGCGTATATCTTAATAAAAAACGCACCCATGCAATCGAGATCAACTACGATCATGCTAAGTACGTGCAGGTGGATAATCAAACCCTGCGTATGAAAGGGCATTTCAATGGCAATTATGTGGATGTAGATACAAACCTCGGGAATTACATAGTACACATAGAACATACCAACGGAGCTAATTTCTATCAACTGAACTACGTAGGACAGTCGGAACTATGGCATGCCAAAAAGCTAAAACACCTAAGGGCCACCGGCATATGGAAAGCAGGAGGTGGTGTCGTTATTCCGAAGTCTTTTATCATTCTTAACTACGAGAAACTGGACAATAGATTTGCCGTTGCCGGTTATGTATTCAGCGGTGAGGCAGGCTTCCGTTGTTACCCTTTCCGCAACCTCTTCCTGGAGGTGACGGCAAAAGGGGGATATGCCAATTATCTCAATGCCCTGGGCCTCGGTTCCGGCAGGGTCAGCCACGACTTCTGGTTTGGCGAAGTTATCGGGCTGGTTGGTTACGATATGAGTTTCAACTTCCTGAGGAGAAAAAGAGGCGTTCAGTCGTAACACCCGGCGTTATACAGGATTTTCCGTAATTTTGCAGGCTGACTGCATATTTAGTGCTGAAACGGATCACACATATTGTCTTTTCGGTCTTTATGTCATTCCTGCTGCTATTCGGCGGGGTGTCTAAAGAATACCTGCACTTATTTGCCGATCATACCGATACCGAATCCTGCAACCATCACAGGGAGGGTTTGTACTTTGAGAGCGAGCACCACCACTGCGATTTTCTTTCTTATACACTGCCCTACTATGTTCACGATGCTGCAGTTTACACACTCCCGGTTACAATAGAAGTCTTTTTAGTTAGTAACGCAACAACGGTAACACATCTCTTTCCGCGCGATGTACCGGTTTCAAGGCTGCGTGGCCCCCCAGCAGGCTTTTCTCAATATGTCTGATTCATTGTGTGTAAGCTTTTTGAGCCTGCACATCAATTCCTTAATTTAAATATAGTGCCGTCATGTACCGCACAATACAGGTATTCCTGCTAAGCTTGTGTATCGCATATACATCAGTTGCGCAGGAGTGCAATCTGAACATTAATGTAACGGTGGTCGAAAAACACAACGGCCGCCCATTGTATCCCGTAGTGGCTCATATAGATGAGTTGGGGGCTACCTATGCCACTGACGAAAAAGGCCGGTTTGCAATAGACAGCCTGTGCCCGGGCAAATACACATTCCATTTCCACTCGGCGGGATACGAACACTATGCCGAGCAGGTAACTATTGGCCGCAACACTGAGTTGAAATTCAGGCTGGCGCACCTGGAGGGTACCGTAGATGAAGTGGTCATTTCCGGCACAAGGGAGCACGGACTATTGCAGGACAGGGATGAACTGAGCAGCAGGCAGGTAGCGGCGCAAAGCGGCAAAAGCCTGGCTGATATGCTGCAATCCATCAATGGTGTTACCGTGTTGTCCAACGGTGCTACAATAGCCAAGCCCGTAATACATGGGTTGTATGGCAACCGTATAGTGATGCTGAACAATGGCATCAGGCAGGAAGACCAGCAATGGGGCGGCGAGCATGCACCCAATATTGACCCCTTCCTGACCAATAACCTGTCGGTGATAAAAGGTGCGGCCAGTGTCAAATACGGTACTGATGCCATCGGCGGTGTAGTACTTGCCGAGCCCCCGCCACTGCGCAGTACGCATGGCTGGGATGGCGAGCTGAACCTGGCAGGGCTGAGCAATAACCGTATGGGTGTAGCATCAGGAGTGGTGAACCATAATTTCAAAGCCATCCCGGCACTGAGTTTCAGGCTACAGGGTACCTATAAAAAGGGTGGCAACTACCGCATACCCGGGCACTGGGTGGCCAATACAGGTGTGGAAGAAAGAAACTACTCTGCTACCGTTGGCTGGAAGAAACTACACTACGGGGCGGAAGTATTTTACAGCCACTTCAATACTGACCTGGGTATCTACCGCGGCTCGCATACCGGCAACGAAGCCGATATGCTGGCGGCAATCAGGAGTGATACGCCGCTGGTGCCTGCAGACTTTACGTACAAGCTTGCTCGGCCACGCCAACACGTAGTGCACGACCTGTTGAAGGCCAATACCTACCTGGACAGCAGGTGGGGCGTATGGCGCGCAACCTATGCCTTCCAGCACAACTTCAGGCAGGAGTATGATGTGCAAAGGGTGGAAACCGATGACGCGCAGCTAAACCTGACGCTGAATACACAAACACTCAACCTGAACCTGGAGCATAACCAACTATGGAAGCTAAAGGGCGAGGTGGGTGTAGACGGCATCTACCAGGAGAATGTAATGCAGGCAGGCGACAGGGTATTTTTACCCAACTACCGTAGCACAGGGGCGGCTTTGTATGCTATCGAACGCTACTATGGCAGCGACTGGACACTGGAAGGTGGCCTCCGCTACGACTATCGGTGGTACGAAGCCTTTAATCCCGAAGGGCGAAATCAGCAAGTAGTGCGTTACGAGTACAACTTCAATAGCCTGTCGGGTACTCTGGGCTTCACCAAACGGCTGAGAGATGACTGGCAAATAACCACCACCCTGTCCAATGCATGGCGGGCACCACAGGCCAATGAGCTGTTCAGTGCAGGGCTGCACCAGGGTGCGGCACGTATAGAGCTGGGCAATAAAGACCTGGCTGCAGAACGCTCTTACAACCTGAACATCGAAAGCAAAAAACGGTTCGGCAGCAAGCTGTCAACCGATGTTTCAGTATACACACAATACATCAGCAACTTCATATACCTGGAGCCTGGTGCAGACATATTGACCATCAGAGGATACTTTACAGTATTCAATTACAAACAAACAAACGCCCACCTTACAGGCACCGACCTCAATGCAGCTTATGCGTGGAATCATAAGCTCAATACCACAGCCAAAGCATCCTTCCTGTTTGCACGGGATGTAATGCAGAAAGACTGGCTGATATTGATGCCTGCTGACAGGCTGTCGCTGAACACCGTTTACACTACAAACCTTAGCGACAAATTGCAGGAATGCTTTGTGAGCGCGGACGCAAAGTATGTGTTCAGCCAGTGGCGTATACCTGCCAACTTCGACGCCATAGATTACCCCCGTCCTCCTGCCGGTTATTTCCTGGCAGATGTTTCAGTGGGCGGGCGGATTATGTTCAATAAACAACCTCTGTATATCAGCCTTAGCGCCATGAACATTTTCAATCAAAGGTACCGCGACTACTTAGACGCTTTCCGGTATTTCATTGACCAACCGGGAACAAACATAGTGCTCAGGTTGCGCGTGCCATTTTCTTTTAACGAACATCAACATCAATAAAAATGAAAAAAATACAAGTAGCAGCCATCATCTTATTAGCAGCATCAACTGTATTTACCGCCTGTAAAAAAGAGGAACTGCCGACACCCGCACCGGTAGAACAGGAACTGATTACTACCGTCAGGCTGATAGTAACAAATAACTCCGGTTTCAACCAGACCTTCAACTACAAAGTAGACAATGGTTTTGGCAGTGCAGCCCAGGGCAATGTACAGATAGACGATGTGGTACTGGCACCCGGCACAGAGTACAATGCAGAAGTACAGGTATGGGACGAATCAAAAAGTCCGGCTGAGAATATAACGGAAGAGGTCATAGAGGAAAGCCACCATCATTTGTTCATCTTCCAGAGTACTCCGGCAACAGGTGCAGGCTCTATTTCATTCAGCAACGGCAGCAAGGATAATGAAAATGAACCGCTGAATCAGAAGATAACATTCACTACGGGTGCTGCGGGCAACGGCTCATTAACGGTAACCCTGAAACACGAACCAACCAATAAAAATGCAACTACCCCCGACGAGGCTGGCGGCGAAACTGATGCACAGGCAATATTTCCTGTGAAGCTGCAGTAATTGTTTTGGCGCGGTTTTTGCGGCAATAACTAATGTTAAAGCGTAGATTTTTTCTTGAAAAAGTCTGCGCTTTTTTCAATTAATGTTGTAACTTCAAATTAAATAAACATTAAAAGTATTTAAGATGGTAAGCGGTACTGTAATTGAAAAAGAACAAATACCTGACTATAAGATTATACCCGCCTTTGTTGACAAGACGGAATACTGGGAAAAAGAAATGCAATATGCTGCCAGGCTTGGCAACGAATTTAAGGGCAAGACAACCATCACGTTTGAAACCACCCAGGGGCCGCGGTCTGTTACCACTACCGTATGGTCTGTTACCCACAATTTTATTCAACTAAAAGGTGGTCTTAGTATCCCGCTTAACAGCGTGATAGACGTACACTTTTAGCAGCCGGCACACCGGCCCACTCGTTACCCGGCAAATGAGCAGACGGGCATTCATACTGCAATTGCAGTAGAGATATTCAATTTTTGTGACTATCTTTGCGCATTATTTAAAAAGCCCCGCAGGCCCCTAACGATATTAGCAATATGAGTCAGCAAGAAATAGTAGAGCGTATTAACGCCTTTATGGTTGAAGATTTTGAAGTGGATGCAAATGCTATAACTCCACAGGCTGATCTTAAAACAACTCTTGACCTGGATAGCCTGGACTACATAGACCTTGTAGTTGTAATAGAACAGAACTTCGGTTTTAAAGTTAAGCCGGAGGATTTCCAGAAAATGACTACCATCCAGGATTTTTACAATTACGTAATCAACAGGTTGGAAGTAGCCAATGCCTGATCAGCCCACATGGCAAGGTCGCTCGCGCGGCACTACATGGGGATACCGGGTATTTGTTTGGTTGCTTAAAAATGGTGGCCTGGCTGCGGCATATACCCTGCTGCCTTTTGTCACCCTGTACTATCGTCTGTTTGTTCCCTCCGCTACCCGGCCACTGAAGTACCTGTATACAGAACGCCTGCGGTACAACCCAAAAAAAGCTTCAAAACTCATAAAGAAAAACCTTTTGGTTTTTGGCCAGACCATCATTGACAAAATTGCCGTCCTTTCAGGCTCAGGTAAAAGGCTCAGTTTCACGCACGAGGGCATAGAGCACATAGAACAATTGGTAAAAGACGGGAGAGGAGGAATATTGCTGAGTGCACACCTGGGCAATTGGGAAGTGGCAGGACACCTGCTCAAAAGAGTGAACACAGTAATAAACATTGTAATGTACGATGGTGAGGCGGAGCAGATGAAGCAGTATATGCAACAATTCGAGGGCAATCGTTCATTCAATATCATCTTTATTAAAGACGACATCTCACATATTTACGAAATATCTGCTGCACTGGCGCGTAACGAACTGATATGCCTGCACGGCGACCGTTTCCGACCGGGCAACAGGACGATGCAACACAGCTTTCTTGGAAAGGACGCACTCTTTCCTGCCGGCCCATTTATCCTCGCGGCAAAATTAAAAGCACCGGTTTGTTTTGTTTTTGCCTTTAAAGAAACTAATTTCCACTATCACTTTTATGCATATCCGCCCCGCGTGTACGAGGGCAGAGGGACACAGGGGATGGAAAAGATGCTGGACGAATACACAGACATACTGGAGGATAAGTTGAAACAATACCCATGGCAATGGTTTAATTATTACGATTTCTGGAAATGATACCGCAATCAGATATAATAAAATATATACCTCAAAGACACCCGTTTGTGATGGTGGACACCGTGTTGCAGGCCGATTCGAAAGTTTCAAAAACTGCTTTTGAAATAAAGGAGGACAACCTGTTTGTAGTAAACGGGTTGTTTACCGAACCCGGCCTTGTAGAAAACATGGCGCAAACCGCGGCCGCAGGTACAGGCTACCGCTATCAGCAGAAGGGAGAAGTAGTGCCGGTAGGTTTTATAGGGGCTATTAAAAACCTGAAGATATATGAGCTCCCAAAAACAGGCGATGTGCTGCACACCGCAATAACCATACTGCATACTGTATTAAGTGTACATGTGGTGGAAGCAGCTGTATATGTTGGAGAGAAAAAGATAGCGGGCTGCGAACTGAAGATTTTTGAACAGGCGACATAGTTAAAGTAGGCGGGATATCTTGAAGACATTACAACATATTACGGAACTGGAAGTGAAGTTTAGCGAGGCCGACCCGCTGGGCATTGTGTGGCACGGGCATTATATCCGCTATTTCGAGGACGGGCGCGAGGCTTTTGGTGAGCAGTACGGGCTCAAGTACCTTGATTTTTACAGGAGCAATATTGTAGTACCCATAGTCAACATACAATGCGACTACAAACGCATACTGCGTTATGGGCATAAAATACGGCTGGAAACAACCTATGAAGATACACCAGCCGCCAAACTGCTGTTTCATTACAAAGTATTTGATGCGGCCACGAACGAACAGGTAGCCTCCGGCAAATCGGTACAGGTGTTCATGCACCGCGAAACGCTGGAATTAATGCTCTACCTGCCACAATTCATGACAGACTGGAAGAACAAATGGCTGAACAAATAACACCCAAGGTCTATGCCGTATCAACAGATATTACCTCTTCGCTGGGGATGGGCACAGATGCCCATTGGCAAAGTGTAACTGATGGCGTACAGGGGTTTAATGCTTATGAAACAAACGGGCAAACTTATTATGCTTCCCGCCTGGGCGACGACCAGTGGAAAACAGTATACTCAACTGTAGGCGGCGAGAAGCTAACCGCTTTTGAGAACCTCTGCCTCTATTCGGCTGGGAAGGCCATTCTTAAACTACCTGTCTTCAGCGTTACGGATACTGTTTTGGTTCTGTCCACCACAAAGGGCAATATAGACAGACTGAATGAAGATAGCGATGAAAGAACCTTGCTACATGCCAGCGCTGCTATACTGGCTAAAGAGCTCGGAATAAAGGCCAAGCCAATCGTCGTGTCACACGCATGCGTATCGGGCTCGGTGGCGTTGTTGTATGCGCAAAGATTACTGGCATCGGGCAGGTACAAAAACGCGGTGGTAATAGGCTGCGATCTATTCACCCCTTTCGTGCTGAATGGGTTCCTGTCATTCCAGGCTATAGCGGGTGCACCATGCAGGCCGTTTGATGCAGCCCGTACAGGCATTAACCTGGGCGAGGCGGCAGCCACCATCTTACTTACTACAGAACCCCACACGCAGCCTTTAGCACAACTGGCAGGCGGCGCAACTTCCAACGATGCCAACCACATATCCGGCCCCTCGCGTACGGGCGAAGAATTGGCCATGGCCATCAGCCGCGCTATGGACGATGCGGGATTGCAGCCAGGCGATATCAACATGATATCTGCACATGGAACGGCTACTGCATATAACGACGAGATGGAAGCCAAAGCTATACACCTGTCCGGCATGAGCGAGGTGCCGCTGCACAGTATGAAGAGCTATACAGGACATACACTGGGGGCAGCGGGCGTACTGGAGAGCGCTATGATCATAGAAGCCATCCGCCGGCAAAAAATCATCCCCTCTGCCAACTATGAAGAACACGGTGTATCCGTTCCCGTGAATGTAGCCACTGCTATGCAGCCCGCCGAAATCAATTATGTACTGAAGACCGCTTCCGGGTTTGGTGGCAGCAATGCGGCTATCATCTGGTCGAAGACCTAATTAGCCAATGCGTTCAGGGCTATCCAGGCCATGGTGCCTACGCCTGTTTTCAAAGACTCCTCATCTATATTAAACCGCGCGTTGTGTACCGAAGCGGTAAACTCTTCATTATTCTTATTAGTACCAATACGGAAGAAACAACCGGGCATATGCTGTGTAT
>DATCSV010000082.1:0-8323 GCA_036568285.1 Flavipsychrobacter sp.
GATGGTAGCAGCTATGTTGCAGACAAGATATTAGTAGCCTGTGGGGGTTTCCCCAAACCTGAACAGTTTGGTTGGTTAAAGGAATTGGGACATACGATACACGACCCTGTTCCATCGCTTTTTACATTCAACATGCCTAAGCACCCCATTACTGAACTGATGGGGTTGAGCGTGGAAGATGTAGCTGTGAAAATACAAGGGACTAAAATAGCGGAAAGAGGACCGCTGTTGATCACGCATTGGGGTATGAGCGGACCTGTTGTTCTGCGTTGCTCAGCATGGGGAGCAAGGGAGCTACACGACTTGTGGTATGATTTCAAAATACTGGTGAATTGGTTGGGCGGAAACACGGAACAGGATGTACGTGAGCAAATCCTGGGATTGAGGCAGGAAATAGGTAAACACTACATCCATCACAAGAATCCCTTTAATCTGCCCCGGCGCTTGTGGGAATATATGCTGAAACAATGTGGCATTGAAGAAAGCGTAAAGTGGGGTGAATTGCCCGCTAAAGCTCAAAATAAACTGGTGCAGACATTGGTCGCTGACGAGTACCATATACAAGGAAAGACCACGTTCAAAGAAGAGTTTGTAACGAGTGGCGGTATTACACTATCGGAAATAAATCCACAAACCATGGAAAGCAGGGTAGTACCCGGTCTGTATTTTGGAGGAGAGATAATGGATGTGGACGGGATAACAGGCGGGTTCAATTTTCAACATGCATGGAGTAGTGCGTATATAGCTGCGCATAACATGACACGGTAAACCATCCCGAATGGAACGACTGGGAAAGACAGTTATCATAATTGGATTATTGGTAGTAGTGGCCGGTATCGTCATCTGGCTGCTGGGCGATAAATTGCGCTGGCTGGGCAGGCTACCGGGCGATATAAAGATTGAGCGCGAAAACTTCAGGTTCTATATGCCTGTGACTACGATGATACTTGCCAGCATAGTGCTATCAGCCATATTATGGTTTGTAAGGCAATTCATTAAATAATGTGAGAACTACAGCAACTGCTTTTCACCTTTTCCTTTAGGTATTTTACCTGCACCTGCAAACCTTTTAGACCAGTATCCTTCGGTAAGGCTGCTGATCATCACGCCGCCGGTAGATGAGGCGTGTACAAAGAAGTTATTAGCCAGGTAAATGCCTACGTGAGATATCCTCTTGCCCCTGGTACGAAAGAAAACCAGGTCGCCCTCTATCAGGTTGTCTATATCCCATATCATACGGCATGAATGGAACTGGTCGCGTGCTGTTCTTACCAATTCAGTACAAAAAACCTCTTCGTAAGCCTTTTGCACAAAAGCGGAACAGTCTATGCCTGACTTGTCAGTGCCGCCATACGAGTATTTAACGCCATACCACTCATCAATAAACCTGTACAAGATATAATTAGACATTGACTTGGGCATCAGGCCAATCATAGTGGCATATTTGTTCAGCAGTTCATCACTTATTACAGGAGTGGATGGATTGTTATCGCCGGCAATTATCTTTATCTGCTTAGATGCAGAAGGCGACATATCCATGTTCTCAATGAACTGTATATTGCCCTTCCTCTGAACCAGGGTCGGGGAATGAGGGTATAGCAACTCCTCGCTGCTGTTGCAGCTTGAAAATGCAATGATTCCAATAAAAGCAGTTGTGAGCGTGCACAAGGGGTTCCTCATTATCCTTATGTTGTATCACTGCAATATTATATAAATCTGCCAAAAAAGCAAACATTGTGGAGGTAAAAAAACGCTAAATGTTGAAAGGGGTATTTACTGCATTGATTATCAATGTGTTGTAGCTATTATTTAGGTATTGCTTTGTACCTCATGTCCAAACGTACATCAATACCATCGACTACCAGTTTCTGGCGTACTGTTAATATTTCAAAATTCATATCCAGTATCTGCCACTCCAATCTCTTTTCAGGATCGCCACCATAGTTCATAATATATATGTACCTGAGGTCGCCCGTTACTTGCCAGATAAATGGCGTGTACGTGGGTGCGTTGCCTGTGCCTGTACTGTCCAGGCAATTATCAGTGCCTTCTTCATATCTACCTGTGCCACCGGGTTCAAAATTGTAGTAATTATCATCCTGGCATTTAGGGAAAGACGTTGCACCTCCATTTGCAGTAGCACTCTCCAGCTTCCAGTAGGAAGACTGAAGTATTTCCCGGCGATTTTTGAGGTCTCCCCGCACATTGTTTGTGTTACAAGCTGCAGTTGTAAGTGCTGTCGTAAACAATATGATAAGTATGTTTCTCATGTTTATGCTTTAAAACCAGGTGCAATTTATATAAATATCTGTGCCTTTTTTGTTATTTGATTGCTAACGGTTAAGAGGTAGTGTATGGCCAGAAACGACAACGAGACGGCTGTCTTTGATAAACGCCGTCTCGTTCCTGTATTTCACCGAAGCATGTTTATCCGCTAATCGGTCAACAATATTAATTCGCGTATTCGCTCATGAACTTAATACGCATCATTCTCAGTTGTTCAATCGTTATGTTACTGTCCCGGAATTCTTCGTACGCCTCTTCAATATTATCATCGGTGCTACTGCGGAAATAATCAAAGATCTCATCCTGCTCGTCCTCATCCAGTTCTTCATCTATACAATAGTCAATATTCAACCTGGTGCCGCTACTTACAATGGTATCCATTTCTACCAACAATTGCTGCAGTGTCAGCCCTTTGTTTTTTGCGATGGTTTCAAGGGGTATTTTCTTGTCTATGTTCAGTATGATATAAACTTTCATACCGCTTTTATTTACCACACTCTTCATCACAAAGTCATCCGGCTTCACTACTTCGTTTTCCTCTACATATTTCTCTATCAGCGAAACAAATTTCTTGCCGTATCTGATGGCTTTACCTTTGCTCACTCCTTGTATTTTTTCCAACTCTTCCAGCGAGGTGGGATAGTTGGTTGCCATATCTATAAGAGAATTCTCAAGGAATACTACAAAAGGAGGAACATTCTTTTCTTTTGCCACCTGCTTCCTCAGGTCCTTCAGCATTTCGTACAATACAGGGTCTGTGGTTCCGCCATTTCCGCCGGCTGCGGGTACATCTTCATCCTCTCCGTCGCTGTCTTCAAATTTATTGTTCAGCGCTACCATTATAGAGAATGGCTTTTTCAGGAATTTTCTTCCTTTCGGCGTTATTTTCAACAGGCCATATTCTTCGATATCTTTTCTCACGAGCCCTTCCAGCATCATTTGCCTTATTAATGAAAACCAGAAGTTATCTTCCATTTCCATTATCAGCCCGCTACCGAAGGCTTTTAATTTGTCGTGCCTGAAGGTCTTTATTTGCGGTGTCGTTTTCCCAAGTATAATGCTTACAACATAGTTTATATTGAAACGCTCGTCTAGCTGGTCTATGGCATCCAATACAATTTTGGAACTATCTTTTACCTCAAGTTTTTCTTTGGGGTTAAGACAGTTATCACATTGCCCGCAGTTCTCCTGTTTCAGTTCCTCGCCAAAATAGTGCAATAACAATTTCCTCCTGCAAACGCCGCTTTCTGCATAAGCGACAGTTTCCGCAATCAACTGGGCACCCATTTCTCTTTCGCTCAAGGGTTTATCCCGCATCAGGTGCTCCAGTTTCTGTACATCTTTGTGAGAATAATACAATATACACTTGCCTTCCAGTCCGTCGCGTCCGGCACGTCCTGTTTCCTGGTAATAATTCTCCAGGGACTTAGGTATGTTGTAATGTATTACAAAGCGCACATCCGGCTTGTCAATACCCATGCCAAACGCTATGGTTGCTACGATCACATCAACTTCTTCCATCAGGAAGTTATCCTGCCTCTTTGCGCGGACAGCTGATTCAAGACCGGCGTGATAAGCTACTGCGGAGATGTTATTAGCTCTTAAAGTCTCAGCGAGTTCTTCGGTTGTTTTTCTGTTCAGAGTATATATAATTCCACTTTTGCCCTTGTTCTGATTGATGAACTTGACAATGTTTTTGAGGTTCTGGCTTTTACTGCCTTTGGACTGTATTTCGTAGTATAGGTTGGGCCTGTTAAAGGACGAGATAAATATGTTCGGTTCTCTTAATCCAAGGTTTTTTACAATGTCATCCTGAACCTTAGGGGTAGCGGTTGCTGTAAGTGCAATAATTGGCAACTGCTCGTTGATTTTGTCAATCATATCACGCAGTTTGCGATATTCGGGCCTGAAATCGTGTCCCCATTCGGAGATACAGTGAGCTTCATCCACAGCGATGAACGATATATTCATATCGGAGAAGAAGGTGATGTTTTCTTCTTTTGTTAGTGTTTCAGGAGCTACATACAGTAATTTGGTAGTGCCGTCTAGTAAGTCAGATTTTACCTTTTTTTGCTGCGTTTTACTAAGTGTCGAGTTGAGGAAATGCGCGATATTGTCCTTGCTGCTATAACCTCTGATGAGGTCAACCTGGTTTTTCATGAGAGCTATGAGGGGAGATACAATGATGGCTACCCCTTCACTTATCAAAGCAGGTAACTGATAGCACATAGATTTACCTCCACCTGTTGGCATTATCACAAAAGTATCCCTGCCTGAAAGGATACTTTTTATTATTTCTTCCTGCTCACCTTTGAAACTTTCGAACCCAAAGTGTTCCTGCAGCGCTTTTTTAAGGTTCTGATTTGATTGTTTAGTAGGAGCAATTCCTGCTGTCATATGTTGTTTTTTACGGCCTATGTAAACGTTATATCATATTGAACATTTATATGAATGATGTGATATTTGGTCACGTTTGCACAAAGGTGTGCGAATTTACAACTAACAATTTAAATAAAATGCCACTAATATGCAATGTTTTCATAAATATATATTCTGTCATTGCAAATATGTGTATAAACACAAACCCCCTTTATAAAGGGGGTTTGCTCATAGGTCTATAACTTGTTTTTACCGAATGAGGGTTACGTTGCCTTGCTTGTTTATTACCCTTCCGGTGGCCGACACAGCTTCTATTGTATAGATGAATACACCTGTTGGCTGGATAGTACCCTTGTATGTACCATCCCATCCTTCATTGATGTCGGTTGTCTCAAATACTTTGGTTCCCCAACGGTTGTATACAGCAAAGCGGTTTAGTTCGGCGTTACCACGGCGAATGATCTTCAATCCACCGTTTTTACCCGGAATAAATGCATTGGGTAGTGTAAGTAGTATCTCATCATTTACCAATACATCTATTGAATCCACTGCAGTACAACCAGCCTCTGTTCTTCCATGTACTATATACCGTGTGTTCACTTTGGGACTTACAGCAGGATTGCTGATGTCGGCGTTGCTCAATCCTAAGGGTGGAAACCATGTATAATAGAGGCAGTTACCTCCGGGGTCCATTACATAGCTTTCGCCAGGATATATCCACATCGTATCAGCTAACTCGATAATTGCCCTGGGACGTACATCAATAGCTACGTGGCCGGTGTCCAGGCAACCGAATGTGTCGGTGGCATATACATGGTAATCCTGCCTGGCTACAGGCCATACCCTGGGTTGTAGGCTGCTGACACTGCTGATATTGAAATCAGGCGACCAGTAAAACCGGGTTCCTGGAGTTGCAGTCATTGGCAGGCTGATTGTATCGCCCGCACATATCAGAGTATCATTGGGCATGGATAGGAAATCGGCGGCATAGACATTTAGGGTCACCATATCTGTATCACTGCAACCGGCTGGTGTTCTCGCTATGAATGTTAACGTCGTAGCACCCTCGTCCACCGCGGAGAATATCGGATTTTTACGGTCCGGGAAATCCAGGGCTGCACCCGGGGTCCAGCTGTAGGCATATCTCTGAAATGTATTAGGAGTAACGATAGCTGAAAGTTGAATTGTATCGCCGTAACAAAGCGAAGCGTCATCATCAACTGTTACGATAGGTATCGGCTGTACATCTATATCAAAATTGACTGTGGAATCAATATTCGGGCAGTTTGGATGGGTAGCATGCAATACAAACTTGTGCACACCGGTATCGCTTGGTATAATGCCGGTTAAAATACCGTTGACATTGGTATATGTGGCGGATAGATCGGTAAGTGATTTCCACTCATAAAAATAGCGCTGGTCGCCTGTGCCGCGTACATCTACTATCTGTCCAATGCATATTCCTGTATCCGGATTTTCAATTGAAAGTCCTTTAAGCACATCTACAAGTACGGTATCCAGGGTTTTGCAACGATTAACATCTGAGCCTACTGCCACGGTATATGATTGTGTCGTCTTGATTTTCACTTTCGGGTTTTCAATAATGTCACTGCTCAACCCGTTGGCCGGCGTCCACTTAATATTATATGTTGCACCCGGCACTTTCACGATACCAAGGTTTAATGCCACCTCGTAATTAGGGCAGGTCAGTATATCAGGCTGTCCTGCCATATCAGGCCCCTTCATTACAGAAATCGCAACGGTGTCCTTGTTCAATGCCTGACAATAGCTATTAACGCGTGATGTAACCTGGTACACGGTGTTCGTTGCAGGGGTTGCGACGGGGTTAGGCGTAAAACGATTGTTGAGGCTGGGATCTGTACCGCTTAATACCGTCCATTCGTAATCGCCACCACCGGTTACTCCAAGGAAAGCAGGTTCTCCGCTACAGATGCTGGTATCTGGCGTAGCTACGGTTGGGCCCCATATAAACAGATCTATATTGTGTACATATTGGAACAATACGCCGGGCGGACGGCAGGTAGAGTCTTTAATGACAATAATGAAATTCTTGCTGCCTATATCATTCGCTGTGGGTGTCCATTCAAAACAACCGGTAACGGTATCAGTACCGGAGTTGGTATAAGATATTTTTGCATCGGGTATTGCCGTCAGCAAATTATCTTCAAGTATAAGGCGGCCTGCTGTATCCGATGTAGCCACTGTAAAACAGAATTTCAGTGGCGCATTCATACAACCATATACACGCCCGTTCTGTACCGCTCCATTTATATTCTGTCCGTCTATATATATATTGCTTATAGCCGGCGTGACGGTGCTGCATGCTATCACCTGTACCTGTACATCACGCATGATCGAGCCTATTTCTCTTACCACGTTATTGTTGTCACGGCTATACTCGCGAGTTCTTATGGTCAGGGTGCCACCACCCAGTTGGTTGGGCGTAAATGACATCTGACCTGTATTAGCGTTCAGAGAAAATGAATTGTTCGTTGGGAATGGATTTGTAGTAAAATTGATGGGAGGGGAGGCGTTAGGATTTAGGGGTGCTAGCGCGGGAGGGGTGGTGCAACTCGTAGAAACTAATGGGTTGATCATTTGCGACCATAATGAGTCGCCGTTTGGATCTATCGCACCGTTATTGTATGTATACGGGGTATTTATACACACGTAGGGTATGGGCTTAACTGAATAATACGGAGATGAATTGTCCCAGGGACCGCGTTGTCTGTTTACGTTTGTTACAGGGTCTTTATATACTATACTTGAATGGTGTTGTATCGTGGTATTGAAAGTTGTTTCTATGTAAAAGTTGCCCGTTCCTTGCAGGTTGGTAGAGCCGTTGCGGCAGCATAACGATGTTGTACCCACTACGGCACCAAATCGCCAGTAATTGCATTGTAGCGGCAGTGTCACAGGAGTTTCGCTCTGATACCACCATTCTTCATATCCGGGTATTACTGAACCAATGCTATCACACTGAGTTTTTGCGTTAGAGCAACCAGGCGAAACGGGCGAACCTTGCTGGCGGTTATCAGGGGGTAGTAGCCCCTGCCATTGCTTCAGGTTAATAAAAAAAGATTGGTTGGTACATGTATTGAACACACATAGGTCGAACTCCGTTGGAGCAGCCGGCCCTCGACAATCACGGTAGAATTTAAAGATGAACTGGTATGTTGAGTCGCTGATGTGAGTGTATATAATCTCTCCACCTGCTGCGTGATTGGCGTACGCCCTTTGAGTGCCAATTCCAATGATGGAAAAGCAAATGGCTATGGCTAATAATAGTTTATTTTTCATCGCTGCTAGTTTATGTTTAATAATATGTGCGTATAGAATTAGACATCCTCGCGGCTACTTTAGTTGGGTTTTTATTTATTAAAGTTGTAAAATTGTTGTCAATTAATAATTAGCGGGATTTTTTTAACTATTGGTTTTATTGCATAAATATGTTCTGGTGCTACTGGCTGACACCAGCTGTCGAAGAGGTATAATAAAAAAGGGGGTGCATTTTTTGCACCCCCTTTTTTATTAGTTTATGAATTATTATTACCTGATCAGTGTCACATTACCTTGTTTGGTAAATGTTTGTCCTGAAGGGGTAATAGCTTCGATGGTGTAGATGTATACACCCATA
>DATCSV010000083.1:0-2290 GCA_036568285.1 Flavipsychrobacter sp.
GACTGAAATTGTGAAAAACTATGCCTACCGTAATGGGAAAATCGATCATTTCGTATCCGGTAGCATAGTCAGTATGATTTCTAAATGAATACACTCCCCACCTGATACCCGATTCAAGTTTTAACCGCAGATGCGTGCTTACATTATACCCAAGGGCCACTTGCGCTCCAACCGTGATGCCGGAAGACGCTGGTATATTGCCGTCTTCTGCTACATAGTTGTTCTTGCCCACCCAACTGCCGTCGGATGGGTAGGAGCCTACCAACACCAATCCTTGTGTGAGCCCGACAGAGCAAAACATTTTTCGGTCTATAAGTTTATAATTGAAATAAGCGAACGCCGACGTATAGTTGTTACCTCCCAATTTGTACCCGTACAACTCTCGGGGAACATTGTAATTGGTCGTATAGTGATACAGCGGATAGCCACTCTTCTCATTAGTATAATTCCACCGGCCTGTTTCAACCCCCATGCCAAATTCAATCTTCCTAAAGTAGCCACCAAGCTTAAGTATACCCGTCCAGCCGGGCTTACTGCCTTTGTCCAGCATGTTTCGGCTCATAGGGCCAATATGCATATTGGTACCCCCCAGCAATTCAACTCCCCATGTGGCGGAACTGATAACAGGGGTACATAGCGATAACAGAAAGAAAAGGTATTTCATAGGTTAGATCTTTAAATGGCTTGTACAATAATTGTACCTGATTTCAACAGCTAATTTATAGCAATAAATGATGACAAGCGAATGACATACTATACCCCCTGTACAAATACCAGGTGTTTGCGAGGAGGCGCGACGAAGCAATCTGAGCAGTTTAGTACACGTAATCAGCTCAATAGATTGCTTCGTCACTCGCTGCACTCACTTCTCGCAAACACCGTACATTTTGCCTTTTGCCTTTTTACTTTTTACTTTTGAAACATGTTTTATTCATTCAAAGGATTTATACCGGTGGTGCACCCTACGGCTTATGTACACCCGCAGGCGGTGGTAACGGGCAATGTGGTGATCGGCAAAGATGTATATATAGGGCCCGGCGCGGCCCTGCGTGGCGACTGGGGTGGTATCGTTATAGAAGACGGCTGCAATGTGCAGGAGAATTGCACGATACATATGTTCCCCGGTGTCACAGTGGTGCTGAAGGAGAATGCGCATATTGGTCATGGTGCTATCATACATGGTGCTAGCATTGGCCGCAATGTGCTGGTGGGTATGAACAGTGTGATTATGGATGAGGTGGAGATAGGGGATGAATGTATCATTGGCGCATTATCGTTTGTAGCGGCTAATACCAAGATACCTGCACGCTCGCTGGTAGTGGGCAATCCCGCCAAAGTGATAAAAGAAGTGAGTGATGAAATGATAGCCTGGAAGACAAAGGGTACGCAACTCTACCAGACATTACCAAAGGATATGGATGACACCGCCACACCTTGCGAGCCACTGAGCGAAATGCCGGCAGACAGGCCTACGCAGGAATCGCTATACGATACATGGAATAAGATAAAGAACGGGTAAAAACAAAAGGCGTCGCACATGCAACGCCTTTTACAATACTGTAGTTATAATGAGGATTAAGCTTTCTTCTCGTCAGCTTTTTTCTCGCTCTTTTCACAGTCTTTTTTCTCGCCTTTTTTGCAGCACTCTTTCTTAGCGTCTTTCTTGCAGCAGGCTTTCTTGCCTTTGTCGCCATCGCATGCGAAAGTTGCACCGGCAAACAACAGGGCCATCATTACTAAAGATAATTTTTTCATTTCGTCGTTATTTTAGTGATTAATATTTATTCAATATGATAAACAAACTTACGGGTTTTCTGCCAATACCGTAACACCCCCCTGGGTTATATCGCCAATTTTAACAATTACCTTCGTCCCAACGGGGAAATATACATCTACCCTGGAGCCGAAGCGGATAAAGCCAAATTCCTCCGATTGCAGTACTTTATCGCCCTCTTCTACATAATATGCGATACGCCTGGCCAGTGCGCCCGCAATCTGTCGTATTAACAATTCCGACCTTTCGTTGGCTATTACATAGGAGGTGCGCTCGTTGAGGGTGGACGACTTGGGGTGCCAGGCTACCAGGTATTTGCCGGGGTGGTATTTGAAGTATTTCACCGTTCCGCTTATCGGGTTCAGGTTCTGGTGCACGTTCAGCGGCGACATGAATATAGATACCTGCAGGCGTTTGTCTTTAAAGTATTCGGGCTCGTACACTTCTTCTATCACCACTACCTTGCCGTCGGCGGGTGCTACTACCAGGTTGTCGCCCGTGGTATGTACCCTGGCA
>DATCSV010000084.1:0-21821 GCA_036568285.1 Flavipsychrobacter sp.
TGCAATAATTGTTTGTACTGTTATTCCTGGTTCCTCTTCTTCACCATGGTAAGTATGGTAGCGATGGCTACTGTTTCTCCTGTTTCGTCGTACACATCTACCAGCCATCTCACAATTCCTTTTGCGATATCATTTTCATCACGCTTCTCCTGGTCGGTTTTTTGTTTTACCGTCAGCTTTACACCTACAGTCATGCCGGGGTACACAGGTTTCGTGAAGCGGCATTCATCAATACCATAGTTCAGCAATACCGGCCCTTTCTTCGCATCTACAAACAAGCCCGCAGCTTTGGAGAGTATGAAATATCCATGCGCTACACGACCTTCGAATATGGTGCCCTCCAGCGACGTAGCATCCATATGAGCGTAGAAGTTATCACCGCTTACGTTGGCAAAGTTGGTGATGTCCGTTTCTGTAACAGTATGCTTAGCCGTTATCAGTGTATCACCCACTTCCAGGTCTTCAAAATGTTTGCGGAAGGGATGTACTTCTGTTTCGTTTTGCTTACCCCCCTGCTGATATACATTGGTAATGCGCGAAATGGTAGTAGGCGAGCCCTGTATGGCTGTGCGCTGCATGTAGTGCAACACGCCACGCTTACCACCCATCTCTTCGCCACCGCCAGCACGGCCGGGTCCACCATGCACCAGCAATGGCATAGGCGAACCATGGCCGGTACTTTCTTTAGCACAGTCCTGGTTGAGCACCAATATACGTCCGTGCATACTTGCAGCACCCAATACAAACTCGGTGGCTATGTCATCATCAGCAGTCACTATCGAGCAAACCAATGAACCCTTACCCATCCTTGCCAATTCTATTGCCTCGTCAGTATCCTTGTAAGGAATAATGGTAGACACAGGACCGAATGCTTCGATATTGTGACAGTCAGTTTTATTAAATGGGTCATCGTTGTAGAATACAACCGGTGGCATGAATGCGCCTTTGTTTTTATCTGCGCCTACCACTTCAAATTTTTCCAGGTCGCCGATGACGATGGTTTGTGTTTTTGCCAACTGCGTTATCCTTTCTCTTACTTCCTCTCGCTGCGCCATGCCTGCCAGCGAGCCCATACGTACACCATCTACTTTCGGGTCACCGATAGTTGATGTCGCCAACCTCTTGCCCAATGCTATCTGCACATCTTCCACCCTGTCGGCAGGTACCAGTATACGGCGCACTGCAGTACACTTCTGTCCCGCTTTGGTGGTTATCTCGCGCACTACCTCTTTTATGAAGATGTCAAACTCCGGAGAACCGGGCTGTACATCCATACCTAATACACAACTGTTCAGCGAGTCAGCTTCCAGGTTGAAAGGTACAGCCTCTGATACTATACGGGGATGCGATTTCAATTTCTGTCCTGTAGAGGCACTACCGGTAAAGGTGACCACATCACCGGTTTCTATTGTATCCAATATGCCCCGCGCACTACCGCATATCAGTTGCAACGAGCCTTCGGGTAATATGCCTGATTTGATGATCTCTTCAAATACAGCCTCCGTAAGGAACGAAGTAAGCGTAGCCGGCTTAACAATGGCAGGAACGCCTGCCAGCAGGTTTACTGCAATCTTCTCTAGCATACCCCATACCGGGAAGTTGAAGGCATTGATATGAATAGCCACACCTTCTTTAGGCACCATAATGTGGTGGCCTATGAACGTGCCGTTCTTAGACAACTTAGCCGCTTCGCCATCCACATAAAAACGCTCATCAGGAAACTGGCGGCGCAGGCTGGCGTTGGCAAACAGGTTGCCGATACCGCCCTCTATATCTACCCACGAGTCGGCACGGGTAGCGCCTGTATAAGCACTGATTTCGTAGAAATATTCTTTCTTCTCCATCAGGTGGAAAGCCAGGGCCTTCAGCATCCTGCCCCGCTCATGAAAAGTGAGCTTGCGCAATGCCGGGCCGCCTACCTTGCGTGCGTAGCGCATCATCCCGCCAAAATCCAACCCCTCGCTGCTGGCAGTGTATATTGCATCACCGGTAATGGCATTGTGCAATACATCTCCTTCGTTTTTAGCTGTTACCCATTGCCCTTCCGCGTAGTTTCTTAATTGCCTGATAGCCATATATTTAATTTATTTTATGCTGATTAGAAATTATGCCTGCTGACTAGGCAGACAAACTGCAATTTATAATTTTTGCAAGGAAATAACCTCAGATACTAATCGTTCATTATATTCACACACATGCCACAAGTACAAGCTGACACGACATTGGACAGGCCTATGAGGGCATTTGCCATCATATTGCTGGTAGCTGGTGCCCTGCTCAGGCTGTACATATACCTGCAAAACCGCGACCTGATAATAGATGAGGCCAATGTAGCCCGCAACATATACGAGCGGGGCTTCATTGCCCTATTACAACCTCTTGACTACGAGCAATACGCCCCACCTTTATTCCTGTGGATCACCAAATTCTTTTCACTCATATTTGGTTTAGGCGAGCAATCGCTGAGAATTTACCCCCTGCTTTGTGGACTGGCTGCACCGTGGTTGTTCTACAAATTGCTGAAAGAGTATTTACCAATTCCCACCATCTGGTACCCGGCAATTTTGTTCGCTTTTAGCCCTATAATGCTCAGGTACTCTTCAGAACTAAAGCAGTATATGCCCGATGTGTTCATTGCCTTGATGCTGATATGGCTGGCGTTGAATCTATCCATAGAGACATCCCGGAAAGCTCGTTTCGTACTGCTATGGGTTTTTATCGGCTCAATAGCCATCTGGTCATCTATGCCATCGGTATTTGTATTGGCAGGTATTGGCTGCTATTACAGTTGGCAACTGATAAACAATAGACAATACAAGATGCTGTGGTTACCTGTCACTATCAGTATGGTGTGGGTACTGCAGTTTGCAGTTTACTACCTCTTGATACTAAAGGACCAGGCCAATTCGCAATACCTGCAAAATTTCCACCAGTACGATTTCTTATTTGCTACACCCGGCAACAAAGGCGAATGGGAGCATAACTGGCGCGTGTTCAGCGAGTTGATGATACGTTTCGAGGGTTATCTGCCCTATGTTCATAATGTCAATACCGCTTTCCTGATTATTGGTACTATTATGTTGCTGCGTAAAGCTGCTGCCAGGTCTATACTGCTCATTGTCCCGGTGCTGGCATTGTGTGCTGCCGCAGCGCTCAATCAGTTCTCTATGATGGTGCGCGTATCTCTGTTCATCATACCCGTACTATTACTCATTGTCGGTTATGGTTTCGCACAGTATTACTATTTAAAATCGGTTTGGCTGAAAGGCATTGTTATAGTTGCCGGTCTGTATGCTGCAGGCAGCAATATCTATTATTTATCAGGCGAGCCCTTTAAATACGAAGAACTGACAAAGGGCATGAGCTTCGTTCTGGAAAAGGACATACCTGGCAACAGGGTCTTTCTTTACCACAGTTCGGTGCCCGCATTCATTTATTATACTACCATACATCCGGAACGGGAAAAATGGGCTAGGATAGGACCGGCCAACAGGCTGATATACGAAACCAATTACGACTCACTGAGTTGGCAAATGCGCGGGGTATGGAGCAGTAACGAACCTGTTGCCTTTATATACACCAATGCCACCCAGGAGGAGTTTCAATACAGAAACGGGCATGTAAAAAACCATATGCAGGTGGCAGACAGTCTTGATTACCCCTGGGTGAAGGCTTATATATTCAGGAAGCCCGGAGAGTAGTAGTGCAGGTGGCTACGCTCACGGTTAATGTGCAAAGTCGCTGTCGTAATTGATCATCCTCTCAGACGGCGGATTGAAATACCCGAATTTTACGTTCGGAAACTCTTCCCTTATCAGGTCCATCATTTGCTTGATGCCCATGTACTCCCCGGTGTCTGTTACACCAATTTTTCCTAAGTACCAGTCAGGGTCGATGTTGAAGTTGCGCCACTGTATCATACTCAGATCGGTGTACTTAATTACCTCCCGCAACGCTTCATATTCATCCACGCTATCGGTCATGCCGGGGAAGGCAAAATAGTTCATCGATGCCCATCCTCCGTATTTTCTTACTATACGCAGGCTTTCTATAATATCTTCAAACTGGTAGTTATTAGGCAGGTAGTAGCGCGTATATATCTCTTTACGTACTGAGTTGGTACTTACGCGTATACTGTTCAGGCCCGCCTGCATCAGTTTTTCCACCGCATCGGGTTTGCTGCCGTTGGTATTGATGTTGATACTCCCCCTTTGTGTGTGTTTGCGTATTTCTATGATGCTCTCCCGTATGGTCTCCCACATCAGCAGGGGCTCGCCTTCGCATCCCTGCCCAAAACTTATTATAGGGTAGGGGGCTGATTGTAAATGGGGTACGGTGTACTCCACCACCTCTTCAGCAGTAGGTTTAAACGAAAGCCTGTCCTGTGGTGAATATATTTCTTCCGTCTCCGGCTGAAAAGAAATGCAGCCGATACAGTTAGCGTTGCATGCGGGCGAAATAGGTATAGGGCACTCCCAGCGGCCCATAAAATAGTTTCGTGCGGCAGGGCAGTCGTAAGTGAGGGCGCAGTTGTCCGCCAGGTGTTTTACCAGCCTGTTGTGCGGGTAGGCCGCTATCATTTTGTCTACACCGTCATGTATTTTTTCATCATCATAGCCCTTAGCTTCCTGGCGTATATCGTTTTCTATGCGCACTGCCGTCACGTAAAATTTATCATCGTGCCAGCCTGCAGCAGTGTAGCAATACAAGGGTAGTGTCTGTGCCTCGGGCGCACTCTCATAGGCTGCTATATACAGGCTGGTATGTGCGGGTGGCACAAATGCCGCTACCGCCCATCCTTTATCGCAGAGGCGCATTTCGCCGGATTGTACATCTATGCCGATGCCCCTGCGGTCGGGCAGCTCATACAACTGTCCGCCGTCCGGCAGTTCTATCCACTCTTCTGTTTCTACGGGTATGGCATCCCAGCCGGTACGGCCTATGGCATACAGGCTGGTGTCTTCATATATGTTCCCCTCGCCATCGCTGTACAGCAGGTAGGGGGTCGACTTTGGATGTTTTATTTCCGGCACTTGTTTCAAATTCGATTAATCTGCAAAGTTACCTTGAATTTTTGTGAATATAAGCGTAAGATATGGCTGCCTTTTATGTACGTGAAAGGAGCAATGACCCGCTAAAGTCCCTATCTTCGTACGCTTATATTACTCTGGATGAAATGTTTTGTCACGTTTTCACTTATTTTCTTTAGCCTGTTCACCCATGCTCAAAAGCAAAATAATACATGGTGCCTTGGCGATAAAGCCGGGTTAAATTTCAATGGCGGGAGTCCAACGCCCATTTCCACAGCCATGTTATCCCGGGAGGGAGGTGCATCAGTTAGCGACCGAAATACAGGATCACTATTGTTTTATACGGATGGTGTAAAAGTCTGGAACAGGGCAAACACTGTAATGCCGAATGGAAATGGCATTGGCAACGATTTATTTTCCAGCACTATGCAGGGAGTAGTTATTGTCCCTTTCACTAGCGACAGCAACAAATACTACGTATTTGCACTGGAGCCGGAGTCGCTGTCAGAGGGGGCGTTATTTTATTCTGTTGTGGATATGAGATTGGACGGAGGAAAAGGAGACGTCGTCACCTCGCAGAAAAAAGTAAAACTCGGCGACGGCTTCGTAGAAGGCATGTGTGCTGTAGCCACCTGCGATGGGCATTGGTTGATTTTGTCAAGCCGGGAAGGGAATCAGTTTTCAGCATACAAAATTTCTGCTTCCGGCCTGGATACCAACGCAGTGGTTTCACAAATGCCGTTCCCTTATACAAAAACATTGGTATTAGCGCCTATAAAAGTATCGCCCGACAATAAGAAGCTGGTGTTTGCCTCCTACAAATCGGTGCCGGCAAGCGGCCAGCCTGTTGCTATTGCCGCCATATTTGATTTCAATGAAAGAACAGGTAATATCAGCAACGGGCAATATCTGCTTGATCCTTCTACCGATGCTACTTATTACAGTATCGAGTTTTCGGGCGACGCATCAAAACTCTATCTCACCGATATCGCCAGGGGGGTAATACAGCTTGATCTAAGCCTCTCTGATCCGGCAGCTATTAAAGCTTCTCGTGCCTTGATTTACCAAACTCAGGCTACTCGCCGGGCATATACTCTGCAAATGGCCCCGGATGGTAATATTTATGTGGCTATTGAGGGGGCAGGTATACTGGACCGCATTAGCAATGCAAATGCAGCTGTGCCCAATTGTATGTACACCTGGGGAGCTGTGGCATTATCGCCGCTTACTGCTTCTACCCAATCGTTGCCCCCTGCTGTACATTTTGCATCGCCCAAAAGCGTAGATACGACTTTCACTTCTACACGTGCGGATATTTGCCGTGGTAGTAATATCCAGTTGAAGGGTGTACCCGGTGCCTTGTCCTATCTGTGGCAGGACGGGAGTACGAAACCGGAGTTCACAACACCACAGGACGGCAAGTACTGGGTAAAGGCGCAGTTTATTTGCCACGAACAGAATGATACATTCAACGTACAAGTGGTAGATCTGTCGATAAATATCGGGCGGGATACAACCATCTGTACCGGCCAGCCCCTTACTGTTCGTGCGGGCACGAACGATGACTCAGCCACTTTCGCATGGCAGGATGGTAGTACTGCAGATAGCTTCGTCATCTCGCGGGCCGGTACTTACTGGGTTACGGCTGACCTGGGCCCTTGTATAGCATATGATACGATCACGGTGCTGGAGAATGATTCCGCTTACTTCCAGTTACCCGCAGACACTATATTGTGCACAGGCGACACCTTCAACCTCTATATCCCGGCAGATGTGCGGATATACAACTGGAGTACGGGCTCAAAAGATAGTATGATAACCGTGAAAACAGCAGGAAAATACTTTTTGCAGGTAACAAGAGGTGGCTGCAATCATACAGACACTATTGAACTGATGTATGCTGAACCGCCACGCCTTGGCAATGACACCCTGCTGTGCAATGGAGACGAATGGGCACTGTCCGGCAAATCCATATTGAACAGCATGTATCTGTGGAATACAGGAGAAGTAAGCGATTCCATAGTAGTAAGAGGACCCGGGGTGTATACGGTGACGGTAGATAACAGGTGCGGAATAGCAAAAGACAGCATTCAGATAGATTATAAAGTATGTGATTGTCAGCCATTCATTCCCAATGCCTTTACCCCCAACAACGATGGCAGGAATGACAAATTCGGCCCGATGATGAAATGTAGGGTCGAATCCTATGAATTTATTGTTGTCAACCGCTTTGGAGAGGTCCTATTCCGCACCACCGACAGGCAGCAGAAATGGGACGGTACCTACAAGGGGCAGCCTTGCGATGTGGGCAATTACTACTACCTGCTCAGGCTAAAGAACGTAAGCGGTACAGACGACTTGCAAAAAGGTAACGTGCTGTTGATACGGTAGTATAGCCGGGACGCTATATATCATTTACCAGGAAGCAGAACACCTCGCCGGGGCCATGTACTCCTACCACGAGTGTTTTTTCTATATCTGCAGTACGGCTGGGCCCTGTATTCAGGTTGATCATAGAAGGCATATTGCTGCCATATTTCTTCTTCATGGCATCAATGGCATTTGAAATATCGGGCACTACCTGGCTGGTATAGGCAACTATGATATGAACGGGGTAGAAAACTGATGATGTACGCCCCATATGCTGCCGGCTGC
Organism: Flavipsychrobacter sp.; assembly: GCA_036568285.1. Taxonomy (GTDB): domain Bacteria; phylum Bacteroidota; class Bacteroidia; order Chitinophagales; family Chitinophagaceae; genus UBA5543. The sequence goes on from DATCSV010000084.1 coordinate 7,686, forward strand.
TGAGTATCACTGAGCCGGTCCGCGCTACCAGCAGTTCGCAAGCAGTAATGCAGGCATCCGCATCTTCGGGGTTGTCATTAGCCGCCAGTGCAATATCCAGGTTGTTATTGCGTATCGATGCTAAAAGCTGTTCGTCCGCGCACAGCATTTTTTGCCAGCCCCTGTTCTCGTGTAGCGTCACCAGGTTTTCCAGTAATTCGGTCTTACTGGTGCAAAAAATGAATTTACCGCCCAACTGGATGAAATTTTCAGCAAACCGTTCTTCGTCAGACAAAGAAGCTTTAGCATATATCTGCTCCTGCTGGCGTTTGTCCAGTTCAGGATACGGTATCGGTAAGGACTTCTTGTTCAGCTCCTTACGTATTTTGGCCAATATGTTCTCTTTCGACTTTGAAGTTTTAAATGTCTGCATCCGGCGGTAAAGTTATAAACTATTGAGTTAACTGGCTCAGGGCCGATTGAATTACGGTTTACGCGTTACTACCACGAAGTTCAGGGTTGAGCTGTAATCTTTATCAAAATTGTCGAGCCATACAAAGAACAGGTTGATGATCCATTTAATGCGGAAGAGGAAATAAAATCCTTTCAGCAGCCGTCCGCGCAGCGATTTTTTACCATAGCAAGATGCGCGCAGGCTATTGTGGAACAACTGTCCCACCATGGCCCATTTACCACCATTGGGTATTATTTCTATGTCAGTAAATCCTGTTTCTTTCAGGATATACTCAAAGCCATATTTAGTGAAACGGAAGAAGTCGTACGGCTCTTCGTGGTGCTCCCAGGCCATAGGACCTGACAATATTAAATGCCCCCCGGGTTTCAATATCCTGAATGCTTCGGCCAGCAACTTGCGGTGGTCGGCCACGTGTTCTATCACCTGGGTGGTAAATACGGTGTCCTTCGTATTGTCGGGTAGTGGAATGTCTGTAGCCGGGCAGATGATGTCTACCAGTTGCCTGTCAGACTGTATGATGTCGCAACCGGCATAGCTGTTGATCTTGCCTTCAAAAAACGAAAGGTATGGCTTATTGCCACATCCTATATCCAGTACGTCACCCGCGGCATACTTTTTTATCGCATCCTCCAGGTCCTTGAAGAGAAATTTGTATTCTATATAATAGGGGTGGTTAATACTTGCCTTGGGGGAACTGAGCCGTTCGAGATTTTCTGTCCTCATTTATATATATTTTCTCAGCTTGCCTTTTTCTACCAGCTTCTGAAACTTTTTAGGAAAGTACATTTTAAGTATCAATTTGCCCATAAATCCAATGGGGCTTGTCTTGAATTTATGGATAAAATAGTCATCTACATACTGCGGGCCAAAGTAGTACGGGTGTTTTTGGCGGAAATAGTCCATGTTAGAGTTGCCCTTCAGCTTACTGGCGTTCAGCCTTGCAGCGCCCGAATTGGGTAACACCCTGTATTCGTACAGCGGTTCATTGATATAATGAAATTTGTACCCTTTAAATGCCGCTCTCATCCAGAATTCCCAGTCTTCAATACCGTTTATCGTATGGTAAGTATCATGGGGGCCAATATCATCCATCATACTTTTGCGAAAAACGGCGCAGTTGTCAATGAAGTTCGCCAGCATCAGTCTCTGCAGGTTAAACTCGCCTGCTACACGCACACCTGTTTCCATGCCCATCAGGCTGCTATCGCTGTACACTACTGCTATGTCTGGATTTTTGTCTAATATTTCCATAGACCGGTATACGTAGGCAGGTGTTATTTTATTATCAGAGTCCACCGGCAGGATGTATTCCCCGCGCACCAGCGAAAATCCATGATTGCGCGCTTTGGCAACTCCGCCATTTTCCTGCTTTACGATTTTGTACAAACCGGTAGCTGCCAGTTCCTCCAGCCGCCGGTTAGTAAATTCATCTGTCGAGCCATCGTTGACAATGATTATTTCGTACAGGTTGGCATCACCTATCTGCTCTATGCTTTGTATGGTCTCATCAATATACTGCCCGTGGTTATAACAGGGTATGACTATCGAAACACGTGGCCGGCGTTCTGTATGCAGCATAATTGCACTAAAAATAAACAAGTCTGCAAAGATGCCATAATTTTTAATTCAGCCGATCGGCTGTCCTATTTAAAGTATTTCCTATATTGCGTTTGACTTAATTAAAACCTTATGAAAAAAGTCCTTTCTATCGTCACCTGCTTGGTAATTATTGCTTCCTGCAATTTGTACTTCTCAACGATATTACATGCTCAACAGATACCCACCAGCGGATTATTGGCACATTGGCCATTTTCGGGCAATGCAAATGATGTGCATGGTTCACATCACGGCAATCCAAATAACATTACTCCCGTACAGGGTAAAATGGGTGCCAACAACACAGCCTATTTGTTTAATGGTGTCAATGACTACATTGGAATACCTTACCAGAGCAGTATGAATGTGTCTGCTATATCCATGTGTGCAATTTTCAAAGCGGATGCATTTTATACAAATACATGCCAGGGTAATTTCATATTGAGCCGTGGAGCGCAAGGCAGCAACGGCAGCCTGATTCTCGACTACCTGGACAATACCTACAATAGCTGTGCTGTTGCCGATACAAATGCCTATACATTCGCGGGCCAGGTGGGTCCAACGGTTCTGCCCGCAACGACCAATCAAAGCCCTGTCAGGGTTCATACGCAAACTTGGTACTGTTTTGTTCTGACTTATGATGGCACGACAGCAAAATATTATGTGAATGGTACTCTCATAAACAGTTTTACCGGTTGGTCATCCACTATTGGTTCGTCCACCGACAGCATCTGTATAGGCAAGTATCCCTGGGGCGGCACTGGTTATCCGTACAACTTTATAGGTGTGCTCGATGACGTTGCCATTTACAACCGTTCACTGTCTACTACTGAGATTGACTCTTACTGCGTCAATGCGCCTAAGGTAGGTATACCCGTCGACTCCGCCGATACGAGTGTAACTGTACGCTACATTGATGACATATCCAACAAAGTGCGGCTATATCCCAGCCCCAACAATGGCAGATTTACTATCAATGGTACGCTGAACAGCAAATCTGCGGAACTGGTGATATACAATATGGTGGGTACTATCGTTCACCGACTCGGTGTAACTGTCAAGGGCACCGTAGTGAGCAATGATATTGATATCAGTGCACTGCCTGCAGGTATGTATATGCTGAGAATAGCTGCCGGAGATTACATGGAAAATATAAGGTTTGTCAAAAAGGAGTAATTTATGTATATTTGCTATGATAAAACATGCAAGGCGTACATACTGGTTGCCAACACCATGAGACGGAAACAACATAATTATAATCCAATTTACAGATATTCAGCAGCCCCACAGTACAGTGGGGCTTTTTGTTATATGTCGTTTTCAACGCTTACACCATTTCAGTTAACAAGAGTTAACAAATTCAACTACAATGCATTGGCAGTCAATTACTTGGGAAGGACTAAAACTAACTCCCGGTTAAATAAAACTCCTCAATTAGTTAACAGTTTTAGGGCTGAGTTAACAAAATACAGCTATATTTTATACATGCTACGCCTCCCTTATGTCAGGATTGTCGCATTATCGCATTGCCGTATTAGCACATTACAAAACATTACCTTTGCACCGTTTATGACGCAGGAACAGATAAAGGAAATGCGCGGGCGGGTAAAACACCTGCACCGCTTTTTACGTATAGACGAGCGCACGGCTAAGATGGAAAGCGACAAGCAACTGACGCTTTCTCCCGGTTTTTGGGACGATAATGTGCGCGCCACCGGCATACTTAAAGAGATCAAGGTCAACAAATTCTGGGTGGACCTGTACGACAAAGTGAATACAGCTGTAGAAGACTTCGCCGTACTGTTCGACTTCTGGAAAGAGAATGAAGCTACAGAAGAGGAAGTGAAAGCAGCCTACGAAACCGCCCAGGAAAGCATCGAAGACGCAGAATTCCGCTCTACACTGAACGAGCCGGAGGATGAAATGCCTGCGGTGATGGTCATTAACAGCGGCGCAGGTGGCACAGAAAGCCAGGACTGGGCGGAAATGCTGCTGCGCATGTATCGTATGTATGGCGAAAAGCAAGGCTGGAAGGTATCGGAACTGGATCTTCAGGACGGCGAAGGTGCGGGCATCAAACAGGCTACCTTGGAATTTGACGGGGAATTCGCCTATGGCCTGTTGAAGGCCGAGAGCGGCGTGCATAGACTGGTGCGGATATCTCCATTCGACTCCAATGCACGCAGGCATACATCGTTCGCTTCAGTATTCGTTTACCCGCTGGTGGACGACAGCATAGAGATAGCGGTAAACCCTTCAGAACTGGAATGGGAGTTTTTCCGTGCAGGAGGTAAGGGAGGACAGAATGTGAACAAGGTAGAAACAGCCGTACGCCTGAAGCACATACCTTCGGGAATTATCGTAGAATGTCAGCAGTCACGTACACAGGGGGAAAACAGGGAAAAAGCCCTGACGATGCTGAAAAGCCGCCTGTACGAAGAAGAACTACGCAAACGCGAAGAGCTGAAGAACGCGGCAAATTCCAGCAAGAAGAAGATTGAATGGGGCTCGCAGATACGCTCTTACGTATTCCACCCTTACAAAATGATAAAAGACCACCGTACCGACTACGAGGTAGGCAATGTGCAACCTGTAATGGATGGCGAGATAGACGGATTTATTAAGGCATACCTGATGACCATAAAGGAGGAACAAGACTAATTGGCAAAGAACAACGACATAAAAAAGATATTTGACCTGGCGCTGCTCAGGCGGATTTTTTCATTTACCGCCCCCTACAAGGGTAGTTTTTACCTGTCTATATTCCTTTCTATAGTGCTGGCAATAGCCGCGCCCTTACGTCCCTGGCTGATACAGTTGTCAGTGGATAAATACATCAGCAACAAACTGCTGGAAGGCCTGATATGGATATCGGTGATACAACTGGGCATACTGCTGGTAGATAGCCTGCTGCGGTTCTGGTTTATGTACCTCATCAGTTGGCTGGGGCAAACCGTGGTGAATGACATGCGCAAAAAAGTGTTCAGGAAAGTATTGTTCCAGGATATAGCTTATTACGACCGCACTCCAATCGGCACACTCACCACCCGCACCATCAACGACCTGGAGGCTGTCAACGAAGTATTCGGGCAGGGGGTGATTTCCATTATCGCCGATGTGCTCACTATCATTGCCATCATCATCGTAATGTTGGTAACCGACTGGAAATTAGCACTCGTCTGCCTCACCACGTTCCCGGCTATAATACTGGCTACCTATATATTCAAAGAGTCCGTGAACAAATCATTCCAAAGAGTGCGCAACGCTGTTGCGAGCCTCAATGCATTTGTACAGGAGCATATAGTGGGTATGTATATTGTCCAGGCGTTTGGTGCTGAGCAAAGAGAGGGCGATAAATTCAAACAGATCAACAAAGAGCACCGCGACGCTAATATTAAGGCCATTTTCGCTTACTCGGTCTTCTTTCCTGTGGTGGAGATAATAGCTACCATAGCCATAGCACTGCTGGTATGGTGGGGCGCTGTGCGGATGATGCATTTTGAAACCAGCCCCGGGGTCATCATCGCATTTGTTATGTACCTCAACTTGTTGTTCCGCCCGCTGCGTATGCTGGCCGATAAGTTCAACGTACTGCAAATGGGAATGGTAGCTGCAGAGCGTGTATTTGGTGTGCTCGACAGCAAGGAAAACCTGCACAACAAAGGCACCCACAAGCTCGAAAAAATAGCGGGGAGTGTGGTATTCGACGAGGTGCACTTCAGCTATAAGCAGGACATCCCGGTGCTGAAAGGTGTTTCGTTTGAACTGGATAAGGGTAAAACATTGGCCGTAGTAGGGCATACCGGTGCAGGTAAAACATCTATCATCAGCTTGCTTAGCCGTATATATGAGGTGAACAGGGGAAGTATAAAAATAGACGGCACAGATATACGCGACTATGATGTGCACAACCTGCGCGGGCATATAGGCATTGTATTACAGGATGTATTTCTATTCTCCGGTTCGGTATTCGATAATATCACCCTGCGCAATAAAGATATCAGCATGGAAGAAGTGCAGCGCGTGACTAAAATGCTGGGCATGCACGAGCATATTATGAAACTGCCCGGCGGGTACGACTTTAATGTAATGGAGCGGGGCAGCAGCATGTCGCAGGGCCAAAGGCAATTGCTGTCATTCGCGCGGGCGCTGCTTTACAATCCTTCTATACTGATATTGGACGAAGCCACATCGTCGGTAGATAGTGAGAGCGAGCAATTGATACAACATGCCATAGACACTATGATACAGGGGCGCACTTCGATTGTCATTGCCCACCGCCTGTCAACCATCCGCAAGGCCGATGAGATAATTGTACTGGAGAAAGGGCGCATTATTGAGCAGGGCAACCATAAGCAACTGCTGGAAAAGAAGGGTGCATATTACGATCTGTATACAGCCGTAGAAAAGCAAAAGGAGGAGGTGTTATGATGATTGCCGGTTTATTTTCTTTAAATTACTCTATGTTTTACAGGATAGTAGCCATTGCAATATCCGGATTGTTGCTCGCGACAACAGCATCCGCGCAATGGGGCAACTTTGTCTTCCCTCAGGACACTACTATTATAGTGAATGGCAATAAGTTGTTACTGGCAGGGCACGTAGATACCATAGAAGCAACAGATCCCATTACTTCAGGAGTACAGATCAGCCTGGATTATGACGGCTACCGCTCGAGGAATGAAGGCAATAAAGTGGTACTCAACAGGGTTCCCGTTCGGCTGAACGGAGAACAGGTATTCAGCCCATATGGTAATGTTAACATTGAATATTGCGCCAAACTGGCCAAAGGCAAACGATACCTCGCTGAGCATATACAAAAGAAGACCCGCTGGCAGTATAAAAAGCTATCTAAGGCTGCATACAATGCAGATATCAGGAATGTAGTGGTAAATAAAGAAGGACGGGTTGTGTACTATGAATACAACGGGCTGTACAAAACCGATGGTTTCAACAGGCAACAATTATCTGCGCGCTACCTGGAGCGGGTGAATAAAAAAGTGCGCACCTTAATGGACAAGTTACGCATGAAACCAGCCATGCTGAACGGCAAGCCGGTAGCCTATCGTTTAAAGCATTATGAATTGCTGTAAGAATATAACCCTTTCGTTGCTATGCGTGTTGATCGTTTTTTCTTCTTTCCGGAACGAAACTGAGAGATACGGCGAGACTATTACAACCCAACGTGGCGACGAAATAACCTTCAGCAGACCTAAGGAACGTGAAGTAGTGGTAGGGAAATCCAAGGTAAGACGCGTGACCACAGAGCCACCCACGCCCATACTACTCAACGGGAAGAAGATTCATTATTTCAAAGACGACCATCAGGACAGTTTGAGGGAGTTGGATGTATTTCAAAAAGCTATTGATGACTATCGTACTTTTCAAAAAATGATCAATAGCGCTATCGCTAAAGAAAAGGCACACCTGCCTGTTGGTTATTATAAATATGAGCTGACCAGCATGGTGGTGGATGAACGGGGTTATATAGCGTATTATGAAACGAAGGGGATACTTCAGCACCATCCTGCAACTAATCCGTTTACAAAACCTGTTACTATTCCTGTTAACCCTACCAGCGCTTACATTATCAATGGTATTATAGCCAAACAGGTCAGCCGGATGCGTTACACGCCACTCATTGTTAATGGCATGCCTACTCCCTATTTTTCATCGTTTGAATATGGTTTTGAAAAGAAATAGTCTGCTATCGTTACCTGTCCAAATGGAAATGTCTGCCAACCGTATCTATACTAAAAGACCCGCTATGCGTAGCGCACTCATTTTTCTCATTGCGCTTGCAGCAACAACTATTTCCTGCAATGTAGACAAGCCGCTACCTGCCGGGGCTAAAGTCGACAGCATAGTAGTAATAAAACACAACCGGGAAATGTGGGTATATAGTAATACCCGATTGCTGAAAATTTACAAAATAGCCCTGGGCAGCCAACCCGCCGGCCACAAACAGCAGGAAGGCGATATGCGCACTCCGGAAGGTATTTACTACATCAACGACAAAAACCCCAACAGCCAATACTATAAAAACCTGGGCATTTCTTACCCCAACAAGCAGGATGAGGAAAACGCGCGCAAACTTGGGAGGTCACCCGGCGGCGATATAAAGATTCATGGCCTACCCAACCGCCAACTGAACGCTGGTTCATTCCATCGCCTCAGAGACTGGACACATGGTTGTATCGCCGTGACAAACGCGGAGATGGACGAACTGTACAAGGCGGTCACTGTAGGAACTGTAATAAACATACAACCTTAACAGGTGTTTTACCGGCTGCTAATGAGTGAGTTGCAAGCTACTTTGCCATGGCACGGTTTTTTTTTGATTTAGAGTAGAACCGTCGGGATATAGTTGCCCTGAAAGTTCGCAAAAATCAATACTATATGAAAATACCGGCAATAGCAGCATTTATTTGTATGTCCATATTCCTTTCTGCCTGTGGCGACGATGAAGTTTCGGGCGAAAGCGTACCCATTGATTCTACTAATGTGCATGGCGTTGCCCCCGCACAATACCAGGCCGATGATCCGGCAGAGAAAGAGGCGTACGAATATGAGGGCGATCATAATTCTGACCGGCTGAGGGAGAACACAATAAGCGCACAAGATAGCGCCGCAGGAAGACATAAAACTCAAAACCATTAGATATGAATAAGTTGACGATTGCCGCGTTACTGTTGCTGTTAGTAACCTTCAGCGGCTGCGAATTGGTCGGTGACATTTTTGAAGCCGGCGTGTGGGTAGGCGTACTGCTGGTAGTGGTAGTGATAGCCGGCATTATATTCCTGTTCAGAAAGATTTCAGGGAAGTAGTTATTGAATCAAAATTTGATTCAGTTGATCAAGGGAGCTGTTATTTACGTCTGCAATCAGGTTATTAAGTAAGGTGACTATCATTTAACTGCAATTGTGTTGATTATACAAATAATGCAAAGGCACCTGTAAAGGTGCCTTTGCGACTTGCGATATGTATATAAACCTGCAACTTATGCTTACTACTGTTGATTGCGTACACCCTTTATCAGTAACCACAGGCATAGTGCGAATTCTGTGATAACTGCTGTTGATACCACCAGCAGTTCACTCATACCCGCATATTCAGGCGCCAGGAAGTTGGTAAAGCAATCCACCAGGTAGCCGACAGAAGCTACAGTCATCATCACACCCAGCACATTAGGAAAGTAAGGCGATTTGCAGAACAAGTAGCCCAATAGCATACAGCTGAATCCAAAGAACATGCCGCTTATTAAGTAGCCATGGCTGTGCATCTGCAGGTACAGCATCACCTGCGCCTGTATTTGTTCAGGCGGAAAAGCCGAAGCATGCGCAGCGCTTTCCAGTATGTTCAGCACATTGTAATAGTTGAGCAGGTTCAATCCTATTATTGTCGCCTGCGCTAACCGCAGAAAGGCAGCACCTAGAGCCAGTACCCTATTGACGGGCCTGAGCAGTATATAAAACAATACACCTACCCCTACATCACAAATTGCCATAATCATATCTGATGCGAAGCCCGCGCGGTACAGCCCTTTTGCAGCCAGTATTTGCTGTACGGTAGTGTCGCCGTCGCCGGGCACTATCAGCGAGCCGCGCACAAACATTTCGCTGAACAGTCCGCAGATAATAATTACTAAATAGAGCAGCCCTGCTACCTTCGCGTTTGTCTTAGCAGTAGAACCTGCCATTTCGGTTGTTGTCGTCATTGTCTTTATTTTGAATGTTGATGAATCTTTTCCGGGCAATACAGCACTGTAACACTGCCGGGGTATTTTCCGGCTGTGCTGCAATAGCATTACAATAACTGTTTGCTGAATTACGGGTGCAAAAGTACACGCGGCCCTATCCGCCATTCATTGACTTTTGGTAAGAAATGGGGCTAAGGGGAAAAGTATGTGTTAGTGTCAATTCGTTCTAGCCTGTGCAAAACGGATGAGACAGGCAATTTACTTGTTGTTATAATGTATTTTGCGTATATTTGTTGTAAACCCTGTTAGTACGGGGCTATAGTAAAACTAAAGTAGTTAGGGCCCGGTTTACCTCCTTCCCTGTTAAACGACTGGCTGAATATATATGAACTAAAAATGCCATGACTGTGATAGCATCATTCGCTGTGCCACGGCACACCCGATCAGTAAATCATTTCAAACGCCCCGCCCATGCGGGGCGTTTGGCTGAATTGTTAACCCCGGCGCCTAATGTCTTTTGGTTAACAAAAGTTAACAAATCTTGCTATAATTCAATGAATATCAACACCTTAATATGGGTGAATATTTACTGCCGGTTAATGATTTTTGGGCCATTAGTTAACAATTTATCGTTAGCGGTCTCAATGAGACAGTCGAAAAATGGTTATGCCCGAATTGATTTCCCCTTTTCTCCTGTCCGCCAATTAACCAATTGTCCTATAACTTATTATCATATTACCGTATTAACCAATTACCCCATAACCAATTATCTTTGCCCGATATGCAGTCTTTACAGGAACAGATAAAACTATACGAACAGGAGATAACAGCCACCACACCCGCCAATGCGGCTGAGCTGGAGGCGTACCGCATAAAATTTCTGGGCACTAAGGGGATAGTGAAGGAGCTCTTCAACGAGATGAAGAATGTGCCCAAAGAGCAGAAAAAAGATGCCGGGCAGTTGCTCAACGCATTTAAGCAGTCAGCTGAGGCTAAGTTTGAAGAGTTTAAGCACCTGCAGCAGGCATCCAATGACGATAACAGCGGCATAGATATATCCCTGCCGGGTACACCATTGCCGATGGGCTCGCGTCACCCGCTGCGTATGGTAGAAAACCAGATCATTTCCATATTTGAGAAAATAGGCTTTAGCGTGGCTACAGGCCCGGAGATAGAGGACGACTGGCACAACTTCTCCTCGCTGAACATGCCGGAGAACCATACCGCCCGGGATATGCAGGACACCTTCTACGTGTCGCAAAATCCCGATTGGGTGCTGCGTACACATACGTCATCAGTGCAGGCCCGTGTGCTGGAGCAGGGTACGTTACCTGTACGCATCATATGCCCCGGCCGTGTGTACCGCAACGAAACTATTTCAGCCCGTGCGCATTGCTTCTTTCACCAGTGCGAGGGGTTGTATGTCGATAAAGATGTTTCCTTCGCCGACTTGAAACAGACACTGTATTATTTTGTTACAGAGATGTTTGGGGAGAATACGAAGCTGCGTTTCCGCCCGTCCTATTTCCCGTTCACTGAGCCCAGTGCAGAGATGGATATATCCTGCACGGTATGTGGCGGCAGCGGTTGCAGCCTGTGCAAGCATACCGGCTGGGTAGAGATATTGGGCTGTGGTATGGTACACCCCAATACACTGCGCAACTTTGGCATAGACCCCGAAGTATACACAGGTTATGCCTTTGGTATGGGTGTAGAGCGTATCACACAGATAAAGTACCAGGTAAACGACCTGCGTTTGTACTCACAAAACGACGTCAGGTTCCTGAAGCAGTTTCAATCATTATAGTGTTTCGGGTTTTGACTTTTGACTATTGACATCAGATAAAAATATCGTCCTTGTAACCGGTGCCAGCGGCTTTGTCGGTAATCACCTGGTCAGGTGTCTTTCCGCTAAAGGTGAGGCAGTGCGGGCGCTGTACAACAGCCGTCCACCGTCTGAAGAAATGAAACGGCTGCCCGGCATCTCCTGGCAGCGTTGCGACCTGTTGGATGTATATGATGTGGAGGAAGCGATGCAGGGTGTGGAGGAAGTGTATCACTGCGCCGCTATAGTTTCTTTCAGCGGTAGCGATAGAGAAAGGTTGAGACATTTTAATGTAGAAAGTACAGCTAATGTTGTGAATGAGGCACTGGAGCGCAACGTGCGTAAGGTGATATATGTAAGCTCAATAGCCTCGCTGGGCCGCAGCAAAGAGGGGGCTGAAATAACAGAAGAAGAGCAGTGGGAAGAAAGCAGGTTTAACTCTGTATATGCTGAAAGCAAGCACCAGGCCGAACTGGAAATATGGCGCGGACAGGGCGAAGGTTTGAATGCAGCTATCGTCAATCCCGGCATCATCATTGGCGAGGGCGACTGGGACAACGGTTCTGCCGCATTGGTGAAAATAGTGTACCGGGAGTTCCCCTATTATACCCACGGCATCAATGCATGGGTAGACGTGTTAGATGTAGTAAAAGCCATGCACATGCTCATGAAAAGTGAAATTTCCGGTGAGCGGTTTATCCTTAGTGCAGGCAACTTTTCCTATAAAGAGATGTTTACGATGATGGCGGAAGCTATGGGAAAGAAGCCACCTTATAAGCCCGCCGGCAAACTGATGAGCAGCATAGTATGGCGGTTGAGTGCATTGCAAAGCCTGCTGACGGGCAAGCCAGCCACTATCACCCGCGAAACAGCAATGGTGGCACAACGCAAGGCCTTGTATGACAATACGAAACTAACGGGGGCTGTGCCGCAATTCAGCTACACCCCTATCAGGCATAGTGTAGAGCGGATTGGGAAAGCCTATTTAAACGAAAAAAGTTAAAATCTTAAAAAAATATTTGGATTATAACATAAAACATTTGTAATCTTGCATCACAGGAGTATCCTTATTCCAGCAATTAACTAAATCAGTTTACTGAGTATTTCCCATTTCTTACTATTTGATTTCCGGGCGATGATAGAGCCCGCAAACAAATAAATAAGGTCAAGGCAAAACAGGTACAAACTAAAATTCTTATAGAAAAACATTTCGTATGCCATACGATATTTTACAACTTAACGACATGCTCGTTCCCGAGCTGGTAGACATAGCTAATGAGCTGCATATTAAAGACACAAAGTCGTTAGATAAGCAAAAACTTATTTACAAGATACTGGACCAGCAGGCATTAAATGCAGACGGTACAGATAAGGCAGGGGAAGAGAAGAAAACAAGGGGTCGTAAACCCAAGAAAGAAGCTGTAGCTGCAGAGACCGCTGATGGTGATGATAAAAAGCGCCGTTCCCGCAAGCCCCGCAAGGAAGAATCTGAAAAAGAAACTACTCCTGAGCCGGCTACAAAGAAAGAAGCCGTAGTAGAGGAAGAGCAGGAGCAGGAAGAAGAATCCGGTATTATTATGCCCAAGGCTGAAGATGAGCAAGGGCAGGAACAAACCGGGCAACCTGAAGAAGACGAGCAGGAAGCAGAAGAGAAGGAGGCAGAACCCCGCCGCCAGCACCAGGGTGGTGACAGGCGCCAGGGTGGTGACCGCAGGCAGCAACAACAACAGCACCAACGCAGCAACTTCAATGTAGAATTTGACGCGGCCGTTACCAGCGAAGGTGTATTGGAAATGATGCAGGATGGCTACGGTTTCCTGCGTAGCAGCGATTACAACTACTTAAGTTCTCCTGACGATATATACGTTTCTCCTTCGCAAATAAAGCTGTTCGGGCTGAAAACAGGTGACACAGTGAAAGGTACTGTACGTCCGCCAAAGGAAGGCGAGAAATACTTTGCGCTGCTGAAAGTAGAAACCATAAACGGCAAACTGCCTGACGAAATACGCGACCGCGTTCCCTTCGACTACCTGACGCCATTGTTCCCGCATGAGAAGTTGAACCTGTACACTACTGCAAGCAACCTGGGTACACGTATCATGGACCTGTTTACACCAATAGGTAAAGGCCAGCGTGGACTGATAGTAGCACAGCCCAAAACGGGTAAAACGATGCTGCTGAAGGAAGTAGCCAACGCCATAGCGGCCAACCACCCTGAGTGCTACCTGATGATAGTGCTGGTGGATGAGCGCCCGGAAGAGGTAACGGATATGATGCGCAGTGTGAATGCTGAGGTAATCGCATCTACATTTGACGAGCCCGCTGATAAACACGTGAAGGTATCTACGATAGCATTGCAAAAGGCTAAGCGCCTGGTAGAGGTAGGCCACGATGTAGTAATACTGCTCGACTCGATTACCCGCCTGGCACGTGCACACAATACCGTGGCGCCAGCATCGGGCAAGGTGCTGAGTGGTGGCGTGGAAGCCAACGCGATGCAGAAACCCAAGCAATTCTTTGGTGCTGCACGTAAAATTGAGAACGGCGGCTCACTGACCATAC
>DATCSV010000085.1:0-6669 GCA_036568285.1 Flavipsychrobacter sp.
AGGTTTACAAAACCGTATTTTCCCTGCCGGGCATTGTACAGGCTTTCTACCGATGGCGTGGCAGAACCCAGGATTGTTTTGGTTTTATGCAGCGATGCAAGGAAAATCGCGGCGTCGCGTGCATGAAAACGGGGCGAAGGGTCCTTTTGTTTATAGGATATATCGTGCTCTTCATCTACAATGATCAAACCAACATCCGTATAAGGCAGCCACAATGCCGACCGGGGCCCGGCAATAATTTTATACTTGCCCAGCCGGGTCTTTTCCCATATCTCCACACGCTCGTTATTGCTGAAGCGGGAATGATATACACCCAGGTCATTACCAAAGTAAGCATACAACCTGCTGACTAATTGTGTAGTCAACGCTATTTCGGGCAATAGCAATATCGCCTGCTTACCCTGCTCTAAGCACTCTTTTATTTTCCTGATGTACAGCATTGTTTTCCCACTGCCCGTTACTCCCTGTAGTAAAACCACGTCTTTTTCAGCAAGTGCGGTCTCAAGTTCTGCATAGGCTTCCGTTTGAGCGGGGGTGAGAATGACCTCGCCTATAGTAGCTATATTGTCCGATGCGATCCGGTCAACAGCCACTTCTTCTATATTAAAGATGTCTTTTTCGGCCAGTGCTTTAACCTGTGCTGCGGTAGCCGAAGCACGTTCGACCAGGGCATCCTGTCTGACAGCCCCGTATTTTACGGACAGCTCTATATACGCCATCAGCAGGCTTAGCTGCTTAGGTGCCCGCTGCAATTCATCAAACAGTTGGTGTAGCTGAGCATCATCTTTATATACCGGATTCAGCCGCACTACTTTTTCTTTCTTTGGCCTGTAGGCTATCTCCAGCTCATCGTGTATGATGATGGTTTCATTTTCCAGCAGTTCATTCAGCACCTCGGCAAAGTGGCGTGGCCCGGTTATTGTACGGAGTTCACTCAGCTTGAGCTCTTTTCTCCGCTCCAGTTCATCGGCGGCAGCAAATGCTCTGTCACTCCACTGGTACACTACGTCATCATTTGCCGGCATCCATTGCACCCGCGTTTCGCCCGTCAGCTTCAGGTGGGCAGGCAGCGCTGCCTGCATCACTTCGCCAGGCGCTGCTATGTAATATTCCGCTATCCATTGCCAGAATTTCAGTTGTGTTTCATTCACCACAGGTTCTTCATCCAGCAATGCGCGTATTGGTTTTACCTGGTACGTATCAGGCTTGTTGTTGTGCAACCGGCCTACAATGCCGGAATACAATTTATTTCTGCCCAGTGCCACTTCTACGCGCATACCCACTTGTATCAGTTCCTGCATCTCCACAGGTATGCCATACGTGAGCATACCCGGAAAGCTTAGGGGTAGTATCACATCTGCATATCCGGCTTGATGGCTGGATGTATGTAATTGAGCAGTAGGCATGTCTGCGCAAATTACACAAAAGAGTTTACGACCATACAGAGGTATTCTTTACCACTTACAAGTTTCTTCGTATTTTTGCAGACTAATATATTATTAATGTCAAGACAAAGTGAAAAAAGGTGCTCGTTTTGCGACAGGCTGGAAAATGAAGTAAATATTCTCTTTACAGGTATAAAGGGGAATATATGTGATGCATGTACTGAGAATGCCCATCATTTGCTACAGGAAACTGTAGGCGACAACAAGCCTGCAAAGGACAACCGCGATACACTGAAAAAACATAAGATTTACAAGCCAAAGGAAATCAAAGATTTCCTGGATCAATATGTAATAGGACAAGACTCGGCGAAGAAGGTGATGTCTGTAGCTATATATAACCACTACAAAAGACTGATGCACCCGAATGTAGATGATGTGGAGATCGAAAAGTCGAATATCATCATGGTGGGGGAAACCGGTACAGGTAAAACCCTGCTGGCTAAATCCATAGCCCGCTTATTACAGGTTCCTTTCGCTATAGTAGATGCTACAGTGTTTACCGAGGCGGGATATGTAGGTGAAGACGTGGAAAGCATATTGGCACGACTGTTACAAAGCTGCAACTACGATATTGCTGCTGCAGAGCAAGGGATAGTGTACATAGATGAAATAGATAAGATAGGCCGCAAGGGCGACAACCCTTCTATTACGCGCGATGTAAGCGGAGAAGGTGTGCAGCAGGCTATGCTGAAGCTTCTGGAAGGAACGGAAGTGCTGGTGCCACCACAGGGTGGACGCAAGCATCCGGAGCAGAAACTGGTGAAGGTAAATACGCAGAATATACTGTTTATATGCGGTGGCGCTTTTGAGGGTGTTGATAAGATGATAGCCCGCCGTGTGCAGACATCGTCTATCGGCTACAATGCCATAAAGGCAACCAAAGAGTTGGACAGGAGCAACCTGCTGCAGTATGTAAATGCACAAGACCTGCGCACATTCGGGCTGATACCGGAACTACTGGGTAGGTTGCCGATAGTCACTTACCTGAATCCGCTGGACCGCGACGCTCTGAAGAAAATACTTACCGAGCCAAAAAACGCTCTGATAAAGCAGTACAAAAAATTGTTCGAATACGAGGGTATAGAGCTGACTGTAGAAGACGATGCCTTGGATTATATGGTGGATAAGGCCATTGAATTCAAACTCGGCGGTCGCGGCCTGAGGGCAATATGCGAAATGATATTGACCGATGCTATGTTTGACCTGCCGTCGGAAACAGATAAGCAGAACTTTGTACTGACACTGGAATACGCCCGGCAGATGCTGGAGCATACCAAGTTGGACCACCTGAAAGCAGCCTGATTTTTAAGCTAAAACGTAATACAAATACTAATGAACGAACTGGTAAAAAAACTGACTGAGGAAGCAGGGCTGACCGAAGAGCAAGCCATAAAATCGCTGGAGGTAATGAAAGAATACATTCAATCGAAAGTGCCGCCAATGATGCACCCTATGATTGAAAATTTCCTGGCGGCCAAAGGGGACGGTAACGACCCTATGGCTGATATGATGAAGAACTTCGGCGGATAATAACAGGACTGATTGTAAGAAAGAAAAGCACTGCACACCGCGCGGTGCTTTTTATATTTCTGTAACCCTGTCCCACTGCTCGAAAGTGAAGGCATACTTATGCTTTTCATCAGAAGGGTGTTCTTCTTTCCATGTCAACTTCCAGTGGCTATGGTCCATATGAGGGAAGAAAGCTTCTGCCCCTTCTATCACCGTATGTACCCTCGTCAGGTATATCCTGTCTACCAGGTCCATTGTTTGCCCAAAAATATTTCCGCCACCTGCTATAAATGCCTCTTCTGCATCGCCCTGCTGCAGGCGGGCTAAAGCTTCATCCAGGTCGTCATACAGCAGTACTTCATCCGGCAGTTGCAGGTTTTTGTCAGTTGACACAACGATATTGAGCCTGTTGGGCAGCGGCTTGCCCATAGAGTCATAAGTTTTTCTGCCCATGAGCACAGCCTTGCCCAGCGTAGTGCGCTTGAAAAATTTCAAATCATCAGGCAGGTGCCAGGGCAGGCTGTTGTGTATGCCTATGGCATTGTTCTCAGACATCGCAACTATCGAACTCAATATCATGTTTGCTCACTTTTACCTTTTGTCCCGATAGCTATCGGGATTTGTTTTTTACTTATACCGCTACCGGCGCTTTGATATGCGGGTGCGATTGATAATTCTCCAACGTAAAGTCTTCGAATTTAAAACCAAAGATATCTTTTACATCAGGGTTGATCTTCATGGTGGGGAGTGGATAGGGTTCTCGTGTGAGCTGTAGTTTGGCCTGCTCTATATGGTTGCTATACAGGTGCACATCACCAAAAGTGTGTACAAACTCACCGTATTCCAGTCCACACACCTGCGCCATCATCATCGTCAGCAACGCGTAAGAGGCAATATTGAACGGAACACCCAGGAACACATCGGCACTGCGTTGGTACAACTGGCAACTCAGCTTGCCATTGGCCACATAAAACTGGAATAGTGCGTGGCACGGTGTCAACGCCATTTTTGACAGGTCGGCCACATTCCATGCATTGACGATAATGCGACGGCTGTCGGGATTAGTTTTCAGTAGGCGTACAGCTTCGCTTATCTGGTCGTATGTCTTGCCGTCAGCACCTGCCCAGCTACGCCACTGGTGACCATACACGGGCCCCAGGTCCCCGTTTTCATCGGCCCATTCATCCCATATGCCCACGCTGTTTTCTTTCAGGTATTTTATATTGGTATCGCCATTGAGGAACCACAACAACTCATGTATAATAGACTTCAGGTGCAGTTTCTTTGTGGTCAGCATCGGGAAACCATCCTGCAGGTTGAACCGCATCTGGTAGCCGAAGCAGCTGATGGTACCCGTGCCTGTACGGTCGCTTTTCTCGGCACCGTTGTCTAGTATGTGTTGCAGTAGGTCTAAATATGCGCGCATAACGGTAAAATAATCTACAATGTAAGCAAAGATAACTCAAAGCACAGTTATAGGGAAAATTGCCAGACTAGTTGAATAAACGCACTATTCTTAGATAAATCATATTATTTTTACAGCTTACTACAAAGACAGTACATGCATCAGACACTTTCCATAGTGATACCCGCCTACAACGAAGGCCCTACCATTCACAATATACTCAACCGTATAAAAGCCGTTCAGCTGGTAGGTGATATACAAAAAGAGGTCATCATTGTCAACGACTGTTCTAAAGACAATACCGAAGAAGCCATCCTGAACTACCAGGCCACTAATCCCGAACTGCCTATCAGCTATTACAAGCACGAGGTAAACCAGGGCAAGGGTGCTGCTCTGCACACGGGCATCAGCAAGGCTACAGGCGACTACGTTATTATTCAGGACGCAGACCTGGAGTACGACCCGCAAGAGTATAACCTGCTGCTGAAACCCATCCTCGGTGGATTTGCCGATGTGGTATACGGCTCCCGTTTTATGGGTGGCAATCCCCACAGGATACTCTTCTTCTGGCACTCCCTCGGTAATGCTATGCTCACCTTCCTGTCCAACATGTTTACTAACCTGAACCTGACGGATATGGAGACCTGTTACAAACTCTTCAGGCGGGACATCATACAGGGTATACAACTCAAGGAAAAACGCTTTGGCTTTGAGCCGGAAGTAACTGCCAAAATAGCCCGCGTGCCCAAGATAAGGATATATGAAGTAGGCATATCTTACTATGGCCGTACCTACGAGGAAGGAAAGAAAATAGGATGGAAGGATGGTTTCAGGGCAATATATTGCATCCTGAAGTATAATCTGTTCAAATAAAGTAATCTGTATGCCGGTAATACTACCCGTAAAAAATGTTCTACCCAATATACCTGCAGACTGCTATATAGCTGAAAATGCGACGATAGTGGGCGATGTGGTGATGGGCCGGGAATGCAGTGTATGGTTCAATGCCGTAGTACGGGGCGATGTCAATAGCATACGCATGGGCGACCGGGTGAATATCCAGGACGGTGCCTGTATACATTGCACCTACCAAAAAACCAAAACCATCATCGGCAACAACGTGTCTATAGGCCACCATGCCATAGTGCATGGGTGCACCGTAGAGGATAACGTACTGATAGGCATGGGCGCCATTGTAATGGACAATGTACACATCGGCAAAAATAGCATTATAGCTGCCGGGGCTGTGGTGCTGGAAGGTACACAGGTGCCATCGGGCAGTATATATGCAGGAGTACCCGCCAAAAAGATAAAAGACATCAGCCCGGAGCTGCTGGAGGGCGAAGTGCAGCGCATAGCCAACAATTATGTCATGTACAGCGGCTGGTTCAAAAAGTAGTATATATTACAATAATTTATTTCTATGGCTTATTTTTATTTGCAACTATTGCATAATAGCCAATTAGGATATACATTTGTTTGATTATAAAACGCATGATCTGTATGAAAAAACTTATTCTCGCTTTACTGGCAGTGTCTACTGTAGGCGTAGCCAGCGCACAAAAAAATAGTGTTCTTGTATATGGTACTATGGGCCTCAGCTACGACAAAACCGACAACGGTGGGGGTACTGAAAACAGGAGCCTCGACTGGAACGTTTCTCCCGGTGTCGGTTACCAATTTACCAACAACATCACACTGGGTCTGCAGGGTGGTATCTGGAGCATGTTCGACGAAAACAGGATGTCTCCCGCAGCCAATACCTGGAACAGGAATGCTATGGAAACAAGAGAATGGCAGGCGGGTGTATTTTTCCGTTATACCAAGCCGGTTAGCAACTGGATATCTCTGTTTGCACAGGTAGACCTGAGCTATGTATCAGGACAAGACGTATCTGAAGCAGAAACAAGGGCGGTAGATGTTGCTGCTAACAAAATAGTAGAAACACTGATCTACGGTTACGATTACTACAACGGTTTCCAGGCTACTGTTACACCAATGGTACAAATATTCGTTTATGATGGTATGGCGCTTAACTTCGGTTTCGGCGGTCTGGGCTACAGGACTACCAGCTACGATACCCCTAAATCTCCAACTGCGCTGAACGGTGCTATCGACCAGAGCAGCTTCATGGTTACATGGGGTAACCAATTCAACTTCGGTGTATCTAAAAACTTCAAGTGCAAAACAAGAACCGGTAATGTAAAACCCGGCGACGACCTGCGCCCTATGAAGATAGAAGCAGATGAAGATGACGAATAGTCTATAACTGAATTACAATAATAACAAAGGGGCTGTTTCTGCGGAAAC
>DATCSV010000086.1:0-5463 GCA_036568285.1 Flavipsychrobacter sp.
ATTGGTTGGGATGAGATACCGGATAATATCAAGCTGGCTGCTATCGCCAGCGAAGACCAGCTATTCATGCAACACAATGGCTTCGACTGGAAGTCTTTGGAAAAAAGCATGGAAGACAAGCCATCGAAAAGGAAACGTAAACGCCCTAAGGGAGCTGCTGCAAGTACCATCAGCCAACAAACGGCCAAAAATGTATTCCTGTGGCAGGGGCATGGAGCACTAAAGTATATACGTAAGGGTTTTGAGTTTTTCTATACTGCGGGTATTGAGTTGGTATGGGGCAAAAAACGCATCCTGGAAGTGTACCTGAACGTGATAGAAATGGGGCCCGGTATATATGGGGTAGAGGCAGCCGCACAAAAGTACTTCAATAAACCCGCCCGCAAGCTAACGAAGGCTGAAGCCGCACAGATAATAGCCTGCCTGCCTAACCCTAAAAGATTTACCGTAAAGCCGATGAGTCGCAGGGTAGGTTGGCGCTACCCGCAAATAATGCGACAGATGAATAATATGGATGACTACCCGGAAGTAAGGCAACTGCTGAAAGAGTAGTGCCGGGGTTATCTATGCGATTGGCGTTTTCGCAGTTTCATTTCACGTTGCCATTGATTGCCTTTCATCCAACCCAATACCAGGAAGGCTATCATACCGCTGCAGATAAATCCTGCCAAAAACCATAGGAATGTTTCTAATGTATTTGTACTTTCCATATCATATAGGTTTTAGTCGAAATTATGTTAATCTGTATCCAGGCATCTAATAACTAATCCACATGTGTTGAAAAGTTGAGAATAAAATTCAATATCTATTACGTAAACTAATTTCGTATGTATAACAACGGCTTAAAATTTTTGTTGACGGTAAGTATGTTGTTATGCGTAACACATTGGTGTTTTGCGAATAGCGATACAACAAGGGTATACTTTCGGCTGGATAATCCCAGGCCGGAGCCGGAAGCGCTCCGCAGAATTGATTCACTATTGTACACGGACGTCATCAATTCATCGCAGGAGCTGCTAATCATTGGCTATGCCGACCACCTGGGTACAAACGCATATAACGAAGCATTGTCTGAAGAACGTGCCGATCATGTAAGGGATTACCTGCAATCTATGGGTATACCGGAAAAAAATATAACGTTGGTTACCGGTAAGGGTGAAGTGCCGCGCGATGTGGAATTGCCGGACGGATATGCTGCCGACAGAAGGGTAGACATAGTGATACTGACCGGTAAAGCGAAACCGCCGGTTGTTGTTCGTAAGCAGAAGGTAGTACAGCCCAAAAAGACAGAATCGAGAGATGCGGTAAGACTGAATATCATGACAGACTTTGATTCAATACAGTTCGCACCGGGCCAACTGTTTGTGTTGGATAAAATATTTTTCCATACAGGCAGGCATGTGGTAGTGGATGAGTCGCTGCCTGAGATGCAACGGCTGTACGAAGTGCTGGATGAGAATCCCACACTGGTGATAAACATAGAGGGGCATGTATGCTGCGTCCACCCCTCTGTAGATGCATTGGACCTGGATACGGGTGAGTTGAAATTATCCGTCAACCGGGCAAAGTTTATCTACGAGTACCTGGTAAAGAGAGGGATAGAATCAGGACGGTTATCTTATGAAGGCTTCGGGAAAAAAAGGCCGCTGAAGCCGCTGGAGTTTACGCAGGAAGACCAGGACATGAATAAGCGGGTGGAAATAAGGGTGTTAAAGAACTAAACCTTAACTTTATCACAGGCTTAAAACTATATAGATTTTATGATGGATACTATGTCTGAAGTAATGAATGTACTTCGTGAACGAGGATATACTGAAGATTTCAACCTGGAAGAAAATTGCCTGTCTTGCCGGGGTGGTGAATGTAAGGTAAATGCAGGTGAATTTGTGATTGACAAAGTCTACCGTTTTGAGGGTGAAAGTAATCCTGATGACGAGGCAAGCCTGTATGCCATATCTTCAGCTAAATACGATGTAAAAGGAATACTGGTAAATGGCGCAGGTATTTATACCGACGGCGTTACTGATGCTATGCTGGAGTGCCTGCAGATAAAGAGGAAATAAGAAAGTAGCCCATCTAAAAGACGGGCTACCTGTTTTATCTCTCACACTCTATTCTACTTGCTTTATATACCTATCATTACACCCACATTAGCCCTGAGCGAACGATTCATATTGTTGATACCATTCATCCGGGTTACGTCCATTAACCCGTGATAGTAATCTGCATCCAGGTTAAGCCAGGTATATGGTGCTACTTTTATATTCACACCGGCACCGACGTCTATACCGAAGTCCCAATCTTTCATCATACTACTACCCGTAGTCATATATTGTACATCAGTACCTCCAGGGTCGCTAACATACCTGTCTTCTGCCAGCTTATATGCTACTGATGGCCCGAGGTATATTTTCGGCCTGATATTATCGCCATAATCGCCAAAGAAATAATAAGCCTTTGGTGTCATACGCAGATACGTGGGGTCGTAGCTAAGCGTTTGCATTGTACCATTGACACCGGTGCGCGTACTATAGCCTTCGTGTGAAGCTATCATTTCAGTTCCCCAGCCCCAGTGTTCATACCTGCTATATATCATGGCTATACCCAGGTGTGCGCTTGGTTTGAAACGGGTGTCCATATTGCTGGTCCAGCTGTGGCCAAAGCCACCTACAGGCCCTAATGATACAAAGCTTGTACCTCTTTTCTCATTCATATTCTTGTCTGTCTCCTGTGCTATTGCCGTTGCAGAGCTCATCATCGCCGCTGCAAAAATGTACACTATCGTCGTTTTCATAACTTATCGTTTTGATGTATAGTTATAACACAGGTCGACCATAGTAGTTGAGTGGGAATGGCCCG
Source organism: Flavipsychrobacter sp. (assembly GCA_036568285.1). Lineage (GTDB taxonomy): Bacteria > Bacteroidota > Bacteroidia > Chitinophagales > Chitinophagaceae > UBA5543. The sequence goes on from DATCSV010000086.1 coordinate 2,860, forward strand.
CTTTAAACTTTCCTTAACAGTAGTTTCCAGCTAGTATTGAAACCATACTTCTGTAGCGCCGAAACCATATCGAGCCATCCATTCGTTGGCATAGTTTTTTACCTCGGGCGTTTCCGAAAGTACTCTATGCACCTCGTCGCGTAGCTTGCCTTTACCCAGTCCGTGAATAACGATCAGCCGTTGTTGCCTGCTGTTGATGGCTATCCTGAGTTGTGTTTCCAATGTAGATAACTGAGTCATCAGTATATCGGCATTGCTCATTCCCCTGGTACTTTCTACCAGGTTTTCTATGTGCAGGTCTATTACCTCGGCCGGGCCAGGTACCGTTATGGTTGGCTGCTTTGTGACAGGTTGCGATTTGATTTTTTCAGGCACGACGGGTAGTTCCCGTGTATATGGTTTGAAATCTTCTACCAGCAGGTAGTTGAAAGAAGGTTCGTTTTTGGCGAGTATCTCGTCTATATGCTGAAATAGTTTTTGCGGTTTGACGCGCAGTTGACCATTTTCGGGAGCCATATCCGCATCATCCAGGTCATCCAGCCACCAGTTGAAGCGGGGCAGGTCATTCATGCTGTCGTAGGGTATATTGTGCAGGTACACATGGCCAAAGGCGTGCAACTTCCCTTCATGAGTGAACAGTGTTTGGTTTTTCATCACCACCTCATATCGATACTGTACTTTTTTACCGGTTTCGTTCAGCAGGTAGATCTTTAAATAGTCTACCGCATCTTCCATTTCCTCTATTTTGTATTCGGGCATATAAGAGAGGTAGATGCCTTTGGGTAAACGTTGCTTGCGTAGCTTTTCTTTCTCTACGGGCAGTTGTTCGGGAATGACTTTTTTTACAGGTTGCTTTTTCTTTTCGGTAAACCACTTCAGGTAGGGGTGGTCTATTTCGTCGATATGCACAGGAAAGGTAATCCCATCCATGTCTACCTCTACCATCTCTGTATTGATGTAGCCTGTTATCACACCCTCACCGTCAGTATGTTTGAAGATTACTTTATCGCCTATCGAGAATTTCACTGATTTATCTATTTACTCTGTTCCTGTATGAATGCTATCATCTTCCTCACCGCTTCGCCCCTGTGGCTGAGCTTGTTTTTTACCTCATCGGGCAGTTCGCCAAATGTTTCTGTATAGCCATTTGGTATAAACAGCGGGTCGTAGCCAAATCCGCCGCTTCCTTTGGGTTCTTCTGCCAGGGCGCCGTGGCAGGTGCCCTCAAAGTAGTGTTCTTTGCCATTCCATACCAGGCAGATGACTGCTTTATAATACGCATCCCTGTTTTCTTTACCCCACATAGTGTCGGCCAGTTTTACCAAGTTGCGCCCGTCATCTTTTGGCTCGCCGGCATATCGCGCGCTGTGTACGCCCGGTGCGCCGTCCAGCGCAGGTACGCATAAACCACTGTCTTCCGCAAACACATTTAGTCCGCAGAAGGTACGCACTGTTCTTGCTTTGGCAGCGGCGTTTTCTTCAAAAGTCTCAAAAGGTTCAGGGATGTCCTGCACAAAGCCAATGTCCGCAAGTGTTTTCAACGTTACGTTTTCCGGCAGCAGTTGTATTATTTCCCTCAGTTTGCCTTTGTTGTTAGTGGCGGCCACCAGTGTAGTCCCATTCATATTAAGCCGGTTTTTCACTGCTAAATTACGTGAAACAAAACATCCGCCTAAAAGCGGGCGGATGTGCAAGCTGGTATTGTAGGCAGATTATTTCTTGAAAGTTTCCAGGTGCATATCAAACTCTCTTTTAGGCTCGTCCGGGCCTGGCGCCGTACGCTCGTTTTCGATAAAGATGACCTTACCCTCGTCTAAGTAATTGTTCTCATTGTATAAGTGGTAAGTAAGTTCGGCTATTTGGCGGGTTACCTCCCGTAGTTGCTCATCGGGTTGGCTGTACAGTTCTTTATCCCCCAGTAGTACCTCTACATCGCGGAATTCTTTTACTTCTATACGTATCTGTGATACCTGCAGCGAAGGGTAGGTCTTTTTCAAGCTGTCCCTCATTTTTTGGTTATTCAGTTCGTTCACCATGCTGTCTGTTTCTTTGCAGCCGGCAACTGCCAGCGGTATTAGTAATGCTATTAAGTATCTCTTCATAAGGTTAGTGTTTGAAATTCCGGGAAGCATTAAATATACGTAATACGGCTGCTTATGCCCCTTTTTGAAAAGTTTTTCATTTTTCTTGAGAAAAGATTTTGCAGAAATGAAAATGCTCTTTACCTTTGCATCCCGTTTGAAACAAAAAGGAAACGAAAGCGGAAAGTTCTTTACAACATTTTCTTAGTTTTTTATGGCGTTGCAATAATGACCAAAACAGTGTGGATAACTATTTTGGCAAATGATTTTGTGCGTTCGAAACTAACTACTACCTTTGCAATCCCTTAGCGAAAAAGCGACAGAGGAAAAGAGTTTAGTTCTTAAGAAAATAACAGAGTGTAGCGGTATAGAGGCCGCGATAAAAGGGTTCAAATCCCGGGCACTAACAATGGAAAAGTAACACAGGTTACTGATTCAAAAGTTCTTTGAAAGATTGGAAGAAAAAAAACAACAGCGCGGATCGGATGAAGTTCCGGTTCGCCAGGTAAGTGACAATGTCCTT
>DATCSV010000087.1:0-5653 GCA_036568285.1 Flavipsychrobacter sp.
CCGTACTTAAAAACATATATGCGGTAGGTGCAGGCATGGCCCATGCACTGGACTATGGCGACAACTTCCTGAGCGTGTACATCACCAATTGTTACCGCGAAATGTACCGGTTCCTGCAAGCGCATTTCGAAAAGGTACATCCCTCTAACGAGAGGCCGGATTTCCACACCAGTGCCTACCTGGGCGATTTGCTGGTTACCTGCTATTCACTACATAGCCGCAACCGTATGTTGGGCACTATGCTGGGTAAAGGCTATTCAGTAAAGAACGCTATTATGGAAATGAACATGGTAGCGGAAGGATATTACGCAGCACGGGGCATGCAGCACCTGGCAGGCAAATATGGTATCAACATTCCCATAGCCACAGCCATTTTCGATGTGCTCTGGAGTGGCAAACTGCCGTCAGATACGTTCATTGAGCTGGAAAAGGTGCTGTCTTAGTACCCGAACTTTTTCAATATGTAATTGCAGCCTATTACAGTCTTGGCATCGTTTATTTCGTCGTTGGCTATGGCAGCGGCTATCTCGTCCAGCGTATATTCTACAGTGAAGACAAACTCGCTTTCGTGTTCCTCCCCGCCCCCATCGGCCACTTTGTCGGCATTGGTCACCTCGCCGTAGAAGACGATCATGCGCTCGGTAGAGCAGCCAGGTGATGCGTAGAATGTAGATATTTTCTCTACGTTATGTATGCGGTAGCCAATCTCTTCAATAGACTCTCTGCATGCGGCATCCGCAGGAGTCTCGCCTGTATCAATACCACCTGCTACGGTTTCTATTATCCAGCCGGGCCCTTTTTCATAGGTACAGTGCCTGAACTGTTTTACCAGCAGTACTTTGCGGGTGTCTGTATTAAATACAATCACAGCCGCACTATCCGGGCGTTTAAATGCCATCCTGTCTACCGGTTGTGTCAGTTCACCGTTATCTTTCTCATATTGGTATATCCATTTTTCTATTTTGAAGTAGTCCTCGAAAACCACTTCCTTACTGATAATTCTTTCCTTCATGACGGCCCAAATCTAACAATAAAAAAGCGGCGCTGTAAACAACGCCGCTTTGTAAAAATATGATTACCCTACTTATTTACGCATTTCTACCTCTTCTATCAGGTTGTGCGCTTTACCCATCTTTTCTATTATCCAGAAAATAAAGCGGGCGTCGGTACAGATCGTCCTCTTATACTTCTTATCAAAGGCAATGTCGCCGCTCATCGCCTCCCAGTTACCATCAAAGGCAATACCTATCCACTCACCGTTAGCATTGATAATCGGGCTGCCTGAGTTACCACCTGTTATGTCGTTGGTTGTGATGAAACAGGTGCGCAGTTGGCCTTGCTCATCTGCATACTTACCATAGTCCTTCTTCTTGTGCAGGTCCAGCAACTCCTGGGGAGCGTCGAACTCATCATCACCTGCTTTATACTTGGCTACGAGGCCATCCAGGGTAGTGTAATAATCAAAATGAACGGCATCCTGCGGGCTGTAGCTCAATACCTGGCCATATGTGATACGCATTGTCGAGTTAGCATCCGGGTAAAACAGGTCTTTCTTCTTCATTTCCATCAGGCCCGCGATATACTTCTTCTTCAGCGCTTCTTTGTCGTCCCTGTACTTGTCTATTTTGGGCTCGTACACCTCTTTGTAATTGCGGGCAAAACTCAATGCATACCTCAACGCAGGGTCTTCAAGCATGGTGTCCAGGTTCGGGTTTTCCATAAAGGCTTTAAAACGGGTAGTGTCCAAAAGGAATGTATTGGCAAACACATACTCTGCATACTCATCAAAAGTCTTGTCTAAATCGCTGTTCGCATACTTCTTAAAGATGATATTCTGGTACACCTCAGGATGCTGATTTTTTGGTATGTCAGTGTAGAACATTTTCGCCATCTCAGCGAATATCTCTTGCTCGGTAGCTTTGTCAAAGCGCTTCATCATACTGCTGCGCGCCGACTTCAGTTCCTTAACTTCTTTTGCTATCTTCTCCTGGTCTGGTTTCTTCTCATTCAGTTCCAGGTACAAATCGTAGAAACCCGCACCTAATGCTGCCAATAAAGAACCCTGGAATGCCTGACTGTAATACATATGGTGTTTCGCATATGGCCTGTACGCCCTGTGTACAGCTTCAAATTCGCGCATTACATCTTTATACTCAGTAGCATTCTTACGTGCCCAATTGGTAAAGGCGTCTTCCTGCTGCTTCTTCTGCTCTACCACTTTCAGGCGCTTCAGTTGCTCTGTCTGACCAATGAAGTATTTCCAGTAGTTAGATATTCCTGCATAATAAGAGGTCAGCTTCAGGTACACCTCCTTATCAGCCTTCATGTTCTTACGCATGATCTCCAGCCTCTTTTCACGTGGTTTAACGATAGAGGGATTGCTTTCGTTAATAGCAACGTCTACACCATAAGATACTTCGTAACGGTTGGTGCGGCCGGGATAACCAAATATCATCGTAAAGTCGCCCTCTTCTACTCCACCTATGGAAATGGGGAGGAATTTTTTGGGCTTGAAAGGCACATTGTCCTTAGAGTATTCTGCAGGCTCGTTGTTGGCGTCTGCATATACGCGGAAGATTGAAAAATCTGCTGTATGGCGGGGCCACATCCAGTTGTCTGTATCGCCACCAAATTTACCCAGCGATTTTGGCGGAGTACCTACCAGGCGTACATCTTTGTACCTCTTATATACCAACAATATGTATTGGTTGCCTTCAAAGTAGCTCTTCACCTGGGCTTCGTAGTTTCCCTGGTCTTCTATACGCTTCTTTATCTTCTCTACTACTTTTTCGTATTTCTTATCAAACTTATCACCCTTCGACCTGCCAACAGCTTTATTCACCTCATCGGTCACGTCTTCCATACGCTCCAGGAATAATGCGGTAATACCCTTCGCAGGCAGTTCTTCCGTGTAGCTGTAAGCCCAAAAGCCATCGTCCAGGTAGTTATTCTTTACGCTGCTGAGTGAAGCAATGGCGCCATACCCGCAGTGGTGATTGGTAATCAGCAATCCATTGGGAGAAATGATCTCCCCGGTACAACCACCGCCAAACTGCACTATTGCATCTTTCAGGCTGCTGCCGTTAATGTTGTAAAGGTCCTCTTTTGAGAGCTTCAGTCCCATTTTGACCATCTCATCGTAGTTTTTGCCAATCAGCATTGGCAACCACATTCCTTCGTCAGCCTTAGCCGGCAGTAGCGCGCATGCCAGCAGCAGCGATAACAGTAGTTTTTTCATTATAGTATTAACCTTATTTGGTAATTAATAAAACGAAGTGCAAAATTAACAATAAACAGCAAAGCGCATAAGGGGGAAATTATGCGGGATTTTTCACCCTACTCAGGCATCTCTTCCTTATTAACCCGTACGGTGCCTTTAGGATTCTTGATTCGATACCAGCTAAAATCTTCATTGGCTTCAAGACCATCGCCGTACATTACCTGGTCCGGCGTATTGATACGCACAAATTTCTCGGTGTAGAATTTCCTTACATTCTGGTTCCAGATTAGTTCTTCGGTTCTGAGGGTTTCTCCCTTCTTATTCACTACCACCACACTGTCGCGTATCAGTACGTTCCCTTTGCCTTCGTACCAACGCGCATACATAGCAGTAAGCGTGCTCTCCACGTTCATGCTATCATCAAAAAACTCCACTTTAAGCCCCTTCCTCATATCCACATAGGGAGGTTTGGCTATTTCGTTGCGTATGAATTCTGTGGCAAACATGCGTATGCGCGACTGGCCATGTTCGCTGTAAATAATGGTTACCTCGTCCGCTTTATCTTCCTGTATAGCCTGCTTACCTACAAGAGCATCTATCTCTTTGGGGTCATTCTTGCAGGCTGTTGCAGAAAACAAAAAGAATACAGCCACAACTACTGGCCGGACATACTTTGAGTTTATGACGCCGTACCTAATCATACCTGCGCTTGATAAACCACCTGTCGTTGAGGGAAATGCCTACTGTGAACCTGAAGAAAGCCTCTTTAAACAGGCCATTTGCTTCCGTGCCACGCTGCCCTATCTCAAATGCGGTATTAATACGATCGGTATAGCGTTTGAAAGGCAAGCCGAAGCCAAAAGTAACTGCATAGTAATTAATAGGCGTGTTACGCAGATACACATAATCTTGTCCGTAGTAGAAACCTAACCTGTAAGTAACCCTGTTGAAGTATTTCCTGAGGCTTGAAACATCAGGGGTATATTCGCCTCCAACTCCAACGCGGTAAGACATATCAGCCACCGAATCCGTCCTGCCAAAGCCACTGTAATTGCTCCAGTTCATTCCGGAAAAGTCTATTCCAACCATCCATTTGTTGCTATCGGCCAGGTGAATACCTGCGCTGTACATCAATGGCATCGTCAGTATTCCTTCCTGGCCTAAACTACTATATGAAGTATCGCCCCCGGAGAAGTTATAACTAACCCAATACTCATCCAATGTGGTATTAAGGCCCTGGTTGGCTGTAAACGTTACCCCGCTACGCAGGAACAGTCCTTTCTTTAGCTTGGCTTCATATTGCGCACCGGCCTTCCAATATATACCACCTGTCCGCAGGACTTTTGAAAACCGGGCATCGTTGACACTACCTGTATCAATGCTCTCAATGAGGCTGGCATATACTGTGCTGCCGAACATATAGCCAAAATTAGCCCCAAGGCTAAGGCCTTTATATTTTCCGGCCAGCCCCAGGAAAGCATAGTTCAAAGAACCGTCGCCGACAAACGTACGTACACTGTTGCCATAACCTGGAATTATGGTAGTATCGCTCAACCTGTAAAAAATATTAGTAACCGGCCTGTATCCCAGGCTCATGCCTGCATGTTTACCCATCGGTATGCCGATACTCAGGTGGTTGATAGTGGCCATACCTGACCTGAATTTTTCATTACCTGAATGTATGGTCCGGCTGTTAGCCACCAGGCTACCTTCATAGGTGGTAAGCAACAACGAAGCGTATGAAGCCGGGTTATCAGCATTTACAGCAAAGGGATCATTGTAGGCAGTACTGATATTACCCATGCTCTTCAAGAGCGGGTTAATACCATTCCTGAACTCACCTATTCCGAAACGGGAATAGGGTGAATTTTCGTGGTTAGCTTTGGTTTGAAAGTCCTGTGTTTGGGCTGAAGCCTGAACAGCAGCGGCAATGATTATCAGTAACAGGTAATGCTTAAACAGCTTGTGGCACATTATGCTTCAATATTATGTTCAACCCCTTCAGAATGATATCAGGGTCGGCAAATATCTCACATTTAAGCTTGCCAGCAAAGTATGTCATATCCCCACCCGTTAATACCGCGTTAAAATCGGAGTATTTATTTTTGAATTCGTTGACCATACCGTCCACTTCAGATATAATGCCAAATACAGCACCACTACGCATGCAGGTCTCTGTATCATAGCCCAGGAGCAGCGTTTCGCCATCCAGGCTTACCTGGGGTAATTTGTCTGCAAATTCGTGCATAGCCTTCAGGCGCATGTTCAGGCCGGGAGATATGGCGCCACCGCGAAAAGTCCTGTTTTGTATAAAGTTATATGTAATACAAGTGCCCAGGCACACCACCAGGTTGTTTTTACCGGGGTGCTCACTGTATGCGCCCACAGCCATTGCCAGCCTGTCTGCTCCTACTGTATCAGAAGAATATGCGT
>DATCSV010000088.1:0-2083 GCA_036568285.1 Flavipsychrobacter sp.
CATCACGAGAAGAGTGATACTAACCCCATTCTCTCAAGTATGCGCGACTCATTCCGCACATACGTCACTCACCCTGACCCTCATGCTATACTAGACATTGGCTGTGGACCTGGTATGGATGTAGCATTTTTTGCTGAAAAGTATCCGCGTGCGAAAGTCTATGGTATAGATGTATCGGAGGGTATGATTGATTATGCAGCTGGCCTGTGCAAAGCTAAAAATCTAAGCAATACAGAGTTCATTAATACAGGTATTGAAAACTTACAACAACACCTTCAGGAGGACCTTAAATTCGATGTTATTTACGTGTTCTTCGGCGCATTAAATACAGTTAGTTCATTGGAAAAAGCAGCTTCTGCCATAGACAGTTTATTAAACCCCGGTGGGCAGGCGGTACTTACGTTTGTGAATAAATACTACTTGTCCGAGTTTGTTGTCAACATGCTGAAGCTAAGGCCAGGCAAAGCAACTGCAAGGTGGGGGAATATTTGGCGAGGCTACTCAAACGACTATGCACTGGCTAGCAAAACCTATACACCTACACAAATACAAAAAGCATTCAGCAACACAAGCTTAAAGCTGCAAAAAAGAAGGGGTTATTCTATCTTTTATCCTGCGTGGTTTCAGGCCGGTAAACTGAAGAAATATCCCGGTTTGTGCCGTATGCTGTACAGTATGGATAAGCTCTCTAATAATACACTTCTGTGGAGCAAAGGAGAGTATACATTGTTTGTATATACAAAGGCGCTGTCTCAAGAGACTGAGACAGCGCTTGGGTAGAATCCATAGTTTATTCTTTGACAAACCGAAAATGACTCGTTCCAGAATTAGTTTTAATATCAACTATATAAACACCAGGCACCAAATTGATAGTGGACAAAGTTTGGATATTTCTACCCTTTGGATAATTGTCCACCTTAAAATTATTACCTATTCTTTGTCCCATGATGTTTCTTATTGAAAATTCGACTTTTGATTCTGTGTCTAGGACGAATGATACATGTAAAACATCATTTACAGGATTTGGATAAATTTTAATACTTGATAGGTCCTCAGACTCTGTAGTTTTAGGTCGAGTGTATTTTAGTATAGGTGTGTTTTTTTTCGGACCTTTAAAATGCGCGTATCCTGTGGTACAAGTATATGATGTTATTATTTTAGCGGTAAAAGCGGAACCACTTAATGCTTCAAAGCCAGGTTCCAGGTCAATTCCTTCAACTGCTTCGAAATTGATGCTGGTAGTTGATAAAATAGAATAACTACCTACACCTTTAATGCCCAACGGGTCTACATTTTCACCAGCAAATATTTTGTGTTGGGACTTATAGGACTTTGACACATTCACCTGTTCATTTTGCCTGTAAATGTCGTGCGCCCATACCAAGGCATTCCCAGCGTTGATTCTGCCATAACCCATTTCAGGGTCCCATGAGCCATTCAGGCCTGTAAACGAATAGCTATAACCACCCACTTTATCGGCCGTTTGTTCTATCAGGTTTCTAATTTCAAAACCATCCATACACCAATTTTCTGACCTTATCATAGCATATATACCGGCAACAAAGGAAGCAGCAGCTGACGTGCCGTAAAAATTTGATAAGTACGAAGATGTCCCCCAGCTTACATCAGTTGTATATATATTTACGCCTGGAGCCACTATGGAAATTTTGCCTGCTGTTCCAGGGCCGGTCATAGGTCCGTAATTACTGCCGGGAAAGAGAGTTGATTGGTCACATGAGTTAATGCTTTTTCGCTCATTACACATACTCATGGCGCCCACTGCAGTAACATTTGGGTTATTACCTGGGTAGCTAATTGTCGAAGTATTGTTATTGCCTGTCGGAAAAATGATATCGCCTCCAGATGAAATATTTATTGCATGATCTATAAGAAGAGATGGACCGCCGTTAAAGGTCCAGGGGCAAAGCCGCACTATTCCAGTAATGTTTACCATCAATATACCATCGTAACACCATTGATCACTTGTTAAATGGGCATTCAAACTCGGGTCGAAGTAGCCAATACGCTGCGAAGCCACTTTGGTGCCTGGTGCTACTCCGGATATGCCTGCAGCATTATTTTG
>DATCSV010000089.1:0-3537 GCA_036568285.1 Flavipsychrobacter sp.
TAATTGCTTGATCAGGTCATGATCCTGGCGCAACTCTGCTTTTTGTTCCGTTATCAATTCCAAAACATTCGCCGGCAGATTCTGATAGGCGTCCAGGGCTTCCTTGTATGCCTTCTGTGCTGCATCTTCTCCAAACTCGCATGACTCGAGTGCAGCCTGCCTGTTGTCGCCGCTGAAAGACGCTTTCATGTCCATCCAAACACGGTATATTTTGCCCGAGTTCGTAGTGCCTGTTTCCACTTCTCCGTCTAACGACGCCACCTTCTGCGATAATCTCGATCTATGATTTTCACTATTGGCAATAAACCTGCTAAACAGGTCCTTCAAGTCGCTATCAATATCTTTAACTTCACTGATAGCTCTTCTATAACCTTCCACACGATCGTTGTTGATTCTAATAAGATCGTTAAGTACTTCTACAATTTCTGCGTTATTCATAAATGATTGTTTAATGGCTATTATAAAAAAACCATACCAAGGTGTTGACTTCCGCTAGCCATTCCCGGCCGGGATGCTTGCTATTTTACTATACGCGCTGGCACGATGTTAGCGTAAAATTTACCTGAACATCAAAATTTTACGACATGGCAAAGTATTCAGAAAAAGCACAAGAGAAAGTTGAAAAAGCTATGCATGAATTTAAAGAAGGCGAACTCAAATCGGGCAGCGGCAAAAAGGTAACTTCGAAGAAACAGGCTATTGCGATAGGCCTGTCAGAAGCACGTGAAGCAGGAGCCAAAGTGCCGAAGAAGGACTCGGATAAATCATCGAAAACATCCAAATAGCCATCCTTCTGCAGCCAAACCCGGCACATGCCCGGCGGGGATGTACCGATGGTTTGGCTTAATCTGAAAGGGCACCCAACACTGCCTGCATATCAATTCCCTTCTTCAACACAGGCAGAAAAATATCGCCTTTCTTTTCGATACGGCTCAAGGCATTTTTAATATTAAAATCGGTGGGCGACAGTCCCGGTTTAACTTCTTTCCAGTCCAGCGGCATAGACACCGGGGCTCCCGGCTTTGGGCGCAGGCTATAGGGGCATGAGAGAGTTGCCCCCTCTTTATTCTGAAGATAATCCAGGTAAATGTGATTCTTTTTCCGCTTGCTGAGCGACCGCTCCAGTGTGGTGGTTCCGGGCAACCGCTCTTGTGTAATACTCGCCACAATCTGCGCGAAGGCACGCGCCTGTTCATAGGTGTATTTCGCATTCAGCGGAATGTAGATATGCAACCCGGTAGATCCTGATGTTTTGCAAAAGGAGGGGCATCCGGCCCTTGTAAGTATTTCATTCATCACCAGGGCGCACTCCACCACCTCGTCAAAAGTATTTTTATCAGAGGGGTCCAGGTCAAGTACAACATAATCAGGTTTATCGGGTTGTGATACCCGTGAGTTCCATGGATTCATTTCTATGCACCCAAGATTTGCTATGTACAGTAAGGTGTCTTTATTGTTGCAAACCAGGTAGTCTATCGTTTTATCAGCACTGTCTGAGTAGACAGGGTACGTGTCCACAAAGTCCGGTGCGTTTTCTCCCGCATCTTTGTGAAAGAACGATTTCCCTTTAATCCCATTGGGTGTTCGTTTAAGCGACTGGGGCCTGCCCTTCAGGTGACGGATAATATACTTATACACCGAATTATAGTAGTTCAGTACATCTCCTTTTGTAAAGCCTTCATCCGGCCAGTATATCTTATCCAGATTGGTAAGAGATGCCTTTGTTCTTATAGTACCCTTCTTCATATTATTGTTGGTTCTTACTTCCGTGGTGTCAGCCGGTATATCACCGGTTACTTCTTCTGCTTCTTTATCTTCTCTCAGCCCCAGGAATACCGGGTGCCTCCTTATTCCCTCCCCGGTTATTTCCGTGTACTTTATATTACACACCAGTTCCGGCTTTAGCCATGTTACCGCGGCGTTTACTTTAACCGGCCCGCTGAATGGATTGACATCTGTTACCAATTTACTCATCCTGGTGTGGAGTTCTTTCAACGATTTATCATTGAAGCCGGTTCCGGTATGTCCAATGTATGTCAATTTCCCTTTTTTATATATACCCAACACCAGGGCGCCAAAATATTTCCGGGATTTTCGCGGAGCTGTAAACCCCGCAATAACGGCCTCTTCCATTAACACATTTCTTATTTTTAGCCAATTGCCGGTACGGCGCCCTTCTTCGTAGCTTGCCTGCTTTTTCTTGGCGATGATTCCTTCCAGCCCCAGTTTTTGAGCCTGACTGAAGAACTTAGTCCCCTTGCTATCAATATGGTCGCAATATTTCACCCAATCATTATCAGGCAGCAGCTCTTTTAAGAGTGCCTTTCGTTCCAGTTGAGTTTTGTGCTGTACGCTCTCTCCGTTTACCAATAACACATCAAATACATAATAAGTAATCAGCTCTCCGCTGCCGGGATTATACTGTTGCAAAAGTTGAAAACCGGGTTTACCCTCTTTGTCCAATACCACTATCTCACCGTCAACGACAATATTCGCTTTTATTGTAGTAAGTGCCTGGTATATCTCAGGGTATTTGTTTTCGAAAGACAGGCCGTTGCGTGAATATAGTTTCGTTTTGCTGCCGGCTATTTCCGCTATCGCCCTGTAGCCATCCCACTTGATCTCAAAAATCCAGTCTTTGCTATCAAAGGGTTCGTCCGATATCTTCGCCAGCATGGGCTTTATATATCGCTTAAGCTTTACCGTTCTTTTGCTAAGGCTTTTTTTTTAATACTCTTTGCAGCGGTTTTTGTTTCTGTATATTTCAGAGCAGATTTTTTCGCAAAGTCTTCACTATCATACTCATCTTCAGTAGCGTATTTGTCCCTATGTTTTATCAGCAGCCAGGAGTTTTCTTCACCTTTCATTTTTACCAGTGCAAATTCACCCTTCAATTTCCTACCCTTCATTCTGAACTTAATGCTGCCTTTTTTCAAATCTTTGGTGAAGGCGCTTATGCTTACTACTTTGCCATTCTCGTCCACAGGTTCATAAGTGCCTTTGTCCCATATAGAAACGTGCCCCGCGCCATAGTTATTCTCGGGTATCATACCTTCAAATGAGGCATAGTCTACCGGGTGATCTTCTACCATCATAGCCAGCCTTTTATCTTTGGGATTGAGGGACGGCCCTTTAGGTACCGCCCAACTTTTAAGCGTGCCGTTAAGCTCCAGCCTGAAATCATAATGAAGGCGTGAGGCGTGGTGCCTTTGTATCACAAACGATAGTTGGGATTTTCTTGCAGGTTTGTCCCCTATGGGCTCAGAGGTTTTTTCAAAGTTGCGCTTACGTTTATATTCTGTCAGTCCCATCAGGAAGCTTTCTTGGTTTCTGCAATACTTTCTTTCAGTTGCGACATGATGTCCTTGGTTTTGCTGCGCGATATTTTAAACTTAGGCTGCGACACTTTCTGCCCTTTCGCTTTCTTTTCTATTATCTTCATCAGCGCGCCTGTGTAAGTATCTTTATACTGCTTTATATCAAACTTCTTGGGCGACAACTGATTGATGAGCGCTAATGCCATCTTTAATTCAGCAG
>DATCSV010000090.1:0-4960 GCA_036568285.1 Flavipsychrobacter sp.
CGTGTACATTCAACTCTTCCGTACTTCTTATTTCTTCGGGGAAACGGAGTTTAAGCAGCAGTATGACATCCCCCTCCGCCTTCAACATACAAAAATTCTCACGCGTCCGCATTACAAATGTGCCCAATGCTACTTTTTTACTTTTGGTCAATGCCTCGCGAAGCAGGCCATATGCACGTATACCGCCTTTTGTAGGTTCGGTATAGTACACGTTCTCGTAATAGATACTGTCTATCGCATCTTCTTTTACGAATTCGTTTATTTCTATCGTCTTGCTCTTTTCGGGGCTGGCGCTCTCAAAGTCTTTGTCAGTTAATACAATGTAATCATCATTGTATTTGTAGCCTTTAACAATATCGTCCCACTCTACTTCCCTACCTGTACTTTCATTTATCCGCTGGTATTTGATATTCGCATAGTTTTTTTTATCCAGCATATCAAGGTCTAACGTGCTGCTGGTAACAGCAGAAAATAATCTTACCGGTATATTCACCAACCCAAAACCTATTGCTCCTGACCATATCGCTCTCATACGCTTATTATTACATCTGTTAATAACAGCATCTTCTATAGATTTGTTCAGTACCGGTGGTACGTACAGTGTGGGGCTCATTCTATACCCGGCCACGCCCTTGCTTCCTGACAATCTTATGACAATATCTCCCGCATTCAGGGGTGTATATACCCCGGATACAGCCTACCTTTGCGCCCAAATCAAAATTGATGAAGAAATACAGCATTATCGGTATGTTATTCCTGGCGGCATGTGGTTCTGCCGAAGAGGGACATACAGACAAAGAACACGAGGCGCACGGCCACAGCCATCACGGTAATATGCCCGCACACGACGTAGATACCAACACTTTGGTATACTCTGACGAAAAGCACTTCAAAAATGTAATACAGCTGACCACGGGTGGCGATAATGCAGAAGCTTACTTCGGCTTCGATGGCAAGACCGTGGTATTCCAGCGCACCAACCCCGCTGAAGGTATTGAGTGCGACCAGATATTTTATGGAGTATTACCTCAAACCAAGGAAGACAAATTTGAATATAAAATGGTCAGCACCGGCACCGGTCGCACTACCTGTTCTTATATGATGCCCGATGGCAAACATGTGATGTATTCATCCACACACCTGGCAGGTAAAGAATGTCCCCCTGTGCCGGATAAGGAGAAAATGAAGAAATATGTTTGGCCCGTGTACGACAGCTATGATATATTTATTGGTGACCTGGACGGGAAAGTAGTAAAGCAACTGACCAACACTCCCGGTTACGATGCTGAGCCTACCATCTCACCAAAGGGAGATAAAGTGGTATTTACTTCTACCCGCAACGGCGACCTGGACCTGTATGTAATGGACCTGGACGGCAGCAATGTAAAGCAGATAACTACAGAATTGGGTTATGACGGTGGTGCATGGTTTTCGCCCGATGGCAGCAAGATAGTATGGCGTGCCTCTCGCCCCAAAACTGCTGAAGAGCAAAAGGAATATAAAGACATGCTGGCACAGGGCCTGGTAATGCCTACCAATATGGAAGTGTTTGTGGCTAATGCTGACGGCAGCAATGTGAAGCAGATAACCAACCTGGGCAAGGCCAACTGGGCACCCAACTGGATGCCCGATGGCAAACGCATCATTTTTGCATCTAACCACGAGTATGAGCGCGGATTCCCCTTCAATATGTACATCATTAACGAAGACGGAACAGGATTGGAGAAAATATCGCACGACGGAGGTTTTGATGCCTTCCCTATGTTCTCGCCCGATGGCAAGCGTATCCTGTTCAGCAGCAACAGGAACAACGGAGGCACCCGCGAAACAAATATGTTTATTGCCGACTGGGTGGATTAACAAGTCAAAATTATAATCCCGATAGATATCGGACAAAAAGCCAAAACTTTACGGAGTTTTGGCTTTTTGATTTTTGGCTTTTGAACCAATTATGAGCTCATGAGTTCTTTGGAAAGTCATTGAGTTCAGAATAATTTTTACTTTTAGTACATGTTTAAGGCGTTCCTGCTGGTGGGTGTTGGTGGTTTCTTTGGCAGCATAGCCCGTTACGGGGTTAAACTGCTGACGGATAAGTATCTGCCTGTTTCTTTCCCCTACGGCACTTTTATCGTCAATATTGCAGGGTGTTTTATTATCGGGCTGCTGTTTGGCCTGGCCCATCGCAGCCAGTTAGGTACAAATACCTGGCTCGTTTTGGCTACGGGTTTCTGTGGCGCCTTTACTACCTTTTCTACTTTCGCGCTGGAGAATAATATGTTGCTGGCAGGCAGGCAATCTACCACAGCATTAGTGTATACCATACTCAGCCTGGTATTAGGGCTTGTTTTATGCCGCTGGGGCATCGCACTGGTGCGTTAACCGTAAGTCATCTCTACTACTTTTTTATCGCCCAGGAGCCTTGCTATAGCCATTTCGTGTTTTTTGCGCGATGCGCTGATGGTCCAGTGGATAGTGATAACATCGTCTTTCTTATGATACCCGGTTTCCCGCAGTTTATACCCCCTGCCGGAAAAATAAGTGTCGTAGTTAACACCGGTTGCCATATCAAAACTTACTTTATAGGTCATGGTTTCCGAAATCCTGTTCAGTCTTATCTCCACCCATTGTAATATGACCAATATTACCCATACCATAACGGTGGCCACCACTGCAAGGGCGTAATCCCCCGTGCCGACCGCCATACCAATTGCCGCGCTCATCCACACGGTGGCCGCTGTAGTCAGGCCGTGGACGTTATTCTTACCTTTGAAGATGATACCCGCCCCTATAAAACCTATACCGGTAACGATATTGGACGCAATACGGCTGATATCCGTCTCGCCCAGGGTATCCAGGTCGGCGATATTATAAGACACAATAGTAAACAGGGCTGAACCCGTACAAACCAGCATCAGTGTCCTCAGCCCGGCGGGTTTACCGCTCCATTCGCGTTCCAGGCCTATAATGGCGCCCAGCAGTGTTGCCACCAGCACCTTTTGTATATCCTCTGTAAAAAATGATGACCATTCCATTCATAGGAAAAACAGTAATCCGGCTAAAATGGTTCGTTTTTGAATAATACCCGCGGGTTTGCTAATTTAGCATCCCCAAATGTTCAAGTTTTCATGATAGAGATAAAAGTGCCTGCTGTAGGCGAATCAATCAGCGAAGTAACACTGGTAAAATGGCTGAAAAAAGACGGAGAATGGGTAGAGCGCGATGAAGTGCTGTGCGAACTTGAATCTGAAAAGGCCACTTTCGAGCTGAATGCCGAAAAATCGGGCATCCTGCACATAGTGGCGCAGGAAGACCAGACGCTGAACATTGGCGACCTCGCCTGCAAGATAGACGAAACTGCAGAACGACCCGAAGGTGCTGCACCGGCCAAAGAAGAAAAGGCTGCGGCTAAAAAAGACGCTGCACCCGCACCAAAAGAAGAACCTAAAAAAGCGGAGAAGGCTCCCGTAGAGTCAGACGCCAAGGCTACCCCGGTAGCCAAAACCATGATGGCGGAAAACAAGCTGAAATCAGGCGATGTAAAAGGAACCGGTGGCGGCGGACGCATTACCAAGAAAGACGTACTGGCTGCGCTATCAGCACCGGGCCGTATAGGTGGTGGCGAGATCAACCGCAACGACGAGCGCAAGAAAATGAGCAACCTGCGCAAGACAGTTAGCCGCAGGCTGGTAGAAGCCAAGAACAGCACGGCCATGCTCACTACCTTCAACGAGGTAGACATGACCAACATCATGGCTATACGCGCTAAGTATAAAGATACCTTCAAAGAACAGCATGGTGTGAACCTGGGCTTTATGTCCTTCTTTGCCAAAGCATGTTGCTACGCACTGCTGGAGTGGCCTGCTGTGAATGCCTATATAGATGGCGATGAAATCATTTACCACGACTACTGCGATATATCCATTGCCGTATCGGCGCCTAAAGGATTGGTGGTGCCGGTGATACGCAATGCGGAAAGCCTGGGTATGCACGAAATAGAGCTGGCAGTAAAAGAATTGGCTACCAAAGCGCGCGACAACAAATTGACGATAGAAGAAATGACAGGTGGTACATTTACCATTACCAACGGTGGTGTATTCGGTTCGCTGATGTCGACACCTATCATCAACATACCGCAGAGCGCAATACTCGGTATGCATAAGATACAGGACCGACCGATGGTGATAGACGGCAAAGTAGAAGTACGCCCGATGATGTACCTGGCGCTCAGCTACGACCACCGTATTATTGATGGCCGTGAGTCGGTAAGTTTCCTGGTAAGAGTGAAAGAACTGTTGGAAAATCCTGAATTGTTGCTGATGGGTAAAGACCCGGTGAAGACTTTGCTGGAATTGTAAAGCAAAAACGGACAACTATATTTCTACTATGCCGGATGATTACATCCGGCATTTGTTTGATAAAATTTATTCGGTATGAACTGGCTGATATTAATCGTAGCAGGACTGTTTGAAATAGCTTTCGCAGCGTGCTTGTCCAAAGCTAAATTTGCTACGGGCAGCCAGTTCTATGTATGGATGGCTCTGTTCCTCGTTTGCCTGTCGGCAAGTATGTACCTGCTGTACAAGGCTTCGCAAACCATTCCTATGGGAACGGCCTATGCCGTATGGACAGGTATTGGCGCAGTAGGAACGGTGATAGTGGGAATTATTTTTTTCAAGGAACCGGCAAGCTTCTGGCGTTTATTCTTTATCGTTACGTTGATACTTTCGGTTGTGGGATTGAAGTTTGTATCGGAGTAAGTAAACTACTCTTTTTGGTTTTTGAATTTTTACTTTTGAATTGATCATTTGCATTACATCTGGCAACATATTGAAAGCATTATCAACAGCTACGACGGCACTGTGCCGCTGGTTCATTTCCTGAAAAACTATTACAGGCAATACCCTAAGCTGGGCAGTCGCGACCGTAAGATGCTGAGCGAAATGGCTTATAGCTGGTACCG
>DATCSV010000091.1:0-5011 GCA_036568285.1 Flavipsychrobacter sp.
GCAGGTATTTAAATATCCTGACACCGATATATATAGCAGCAAATATCGCTATTGCGATCAACCAGGCTTTGACGCTGTTCCCTAAAAACTCCTGGCTCATTACTTCATTCGTATTCATAGACAACTGTATTCCGGTGGCAATTTAACAAGCCGCCGGCTATTAATGTTTTATCCTTCCGTTAATCTAATTGTTTCGCCTGGCCACCGGGTAGAGGTAACATGTCGCCGGTAGGCGGCGTTGTTTCATTCTCCAGCTTCTTGTCCACATACTCGGAGTTCATTACCCGTAGCGTACCCATATAGGTCATACTGAATTCCAGCAAGTCGCCCACTTTGTAATTCGCGGGGTTGGTGCCCAGGTCTACTACTATCATATCCGAGCTTTCGCCCACCAGCTTGATGCTACTGTCTACAGGCATTAAATGATCTGATTCGATATCCAGCAAACCAAGGTCAATAATAGCCCTGTATGAAGATTGTTGCCTTTGCTGCTGGTCAAATTCTTTCACATCGCCGGTCAGGTTATGCCCCAACTCGCCCATAGGTACCGTTGGCTTTTCGGTCAACTCTATTATCTCTGCATATAGTTTAAATACATCATTATGCATCTGGTCGAAAGGCTTGTTATTATACACATCCGTACCCAGGAATAACGTCTCTCCTACCCTGAAATGATTGACACCCTCGGGCAATAAATGTTGGAATATGAGCGGTATGGTAACGGATGAACCACCTGACACATAAGGGATACTCTTATTGAACTTGGCCTCAATGAGTTCTTTGTACAGGCTCAGCTGAATCAGCTTATCATGATTGGGCAGCACGCCGTACATACAGGTCAGATTGGTACCAATACCTATCACTTCGATATTAGGCAGTTCAAACACCTTCTCATAAAAATCTATAAAACCGGTACGCATCACACCTTCGCGCAGTTCACCCAGTTCAATCATGATAATGACCTTATGCGTTTTGCCCTGCTGCACAGCTGCTTCAGACAACAGCTTGATAGTAGAGAACTCTGTGTTGAAACTTACATCAGCATACTCAACAATCTTGCGTACCGAACGTTTGGGTGGTGGTTTAATATAAGCAGTTTCTACCTTGGGATTGATGGCCTTGATCCTCTTGAGGTTTGTGACACGTGAGTCGCATACCTCCTTCACCCCCAGGGCCAGTAGCACCTCCAGGTATTTCTTATTACCACATAGCAGCTTGGTCACCACGCTCCACTTTACTCCATTCTGCCTGAAGAGGTTATCGAGGTAATTGTAGTTGGCAGCCAGCTTATCTGTATTCAATGTTACAAATGCCATGGTTATTTATTTTTCTTTAACCGCATTTCAAGATATTTATTTGTAAATCCGAGTTGCTCGTACAGGATCTTAGCGGGATTATCCGGTTCTACGTGCAATGCAATATCGCCATTAGCTACTTCTATGGCTTTTCGCATCAGTTGTTTGCCTATGCCTTTGCCCCGGTGCTGGTTGTGGGTGGCGATATATACCAGTATGTTATCCGGTATATAGCCGTTCATTCCTGTTTCATTCACCACTACGGCACCCGTCACCTCATTGCCATCTTTTGCAGCAAGTACAAAGCCACCGGGTTTACCATCCTCACCCAACGAATAACGCATGGCTTTGGCTATATCTTCTTTGGGATCGCCGTATTGGTCCAGGTGTTGAAATAAAAAATCGTTGATTGCGCCGAATTCCTGCTCGTCAGGCTGCGCTGTTGGTGTATATGTGTATATGTCCATACTAAATATTTACGCCAGCCATGAGCACGTGCACGAATAAAGTGTGCGATAAAAAGATAAAAGCCGGCTGAAAATAAAACGTGCGGTAAAAGCTGACAAGTGGCTCAGCCGGAATAGAATACACGCAAAGGTACAAAAAATATTTAAGAACATGAAGCGCGTATGATGTACAGCAACAACACAATACAAAGGAATAAAAATGCAACTATCTCGATGGCATGGAATAGTATCAACGTATTTTGACACTAATTTAACCTGTGTCTCATTTGGCCGGTAGCATATCGGTATCCGCTTTTTCACTATTTTGCACCCCGATGAGAAAACTGCTAGCAGGTATATTATTATTGATCATTTCCTTCCAGGCTATGCCGGTAAAGGAGCTGGGCAAAATACTGTACCAGGGACAGCTGACTGAAGAAATACACGAAATAGAAGCAGACAGCGAAGGCCCGGGCAAAATAAAGCCGCTAAAGCTGGAAACCACCTACAAGCCCCACAACTTTTACGAACCCATACAAAACCGCCACCTGTCTATAATAGCTATGATGGCGGTGCATAGAACTGACCATTTCCTGCGCCAGTACATACCCGATATATTAACGCCGCCGCCCAATTTGGGTTAAATACTCTCTGCACACTCAACTATTCGCATACCGTATTGTTGCGGATCATACTTCTTTAGCATTCAATACATACCACTAGAAAGTGCGGCATCATAACGTCGCGCCTCACAAATACATTTATTCAACTAAAAAAACGACTAAAATGGCAGGCATACATAAAATTGAAAATATACCACAAGACATTACCCCCGCAGGCGCTATACAACTGCTGAGAGACGGAAACTACAGGTTTGTAAACAACCTGAAAATGAACAGGGACATGCTGGAGCAGGTGAACGCTACCAAAGACGGACAGTGGCCTTTTGCGGCGATACTCAGCTGCATGGATTCGCGCACATCGGCCGAGCTGATATTCGACCTGGGGCTGGGTGACATATTCAGCATACGCATAGCGGGCAACGTAACGTCGGAAAACGTACTGGGCAGCCTGGAATTTGCCACGGCCGTGGCAGGCTCTAAACTGATAATGGTGCTGGGACATACCAATTGCGGTGCCATAAAGGGAGCTTGTGACAATGTAGAGTTGGGCAACCTGTCGAAACTGCTGCACCATATCAAGCCGGCAGTGGCCCAGGAAACAGCAACCAAAGAGAACAGGACCAGTAAAAACCTGGAATTTGTAAACGAGGTAGCTAAACTGAATGTACACCATACGGTGAAAGAGATACTGGCCGGCAGCGATATAATAGCCGACCTGGTGAAAAAAGGTACAATAGACATTGTGCCTGCTATGTATAACGTAGGCACAGGAGACGTAAGCTTTTATGACAGCGTGAATGGCGTAAAAGGTCAGCAGGTGGCAGACAATGTTGCCGCTAATCAGTAACACAAATAGACAGGGGATGCATAAACATCCCCTTATTCTTGAAATACATAAGCTGTTTGTGCAATCACATAGATAAAAAGCCTACCTTTAATATAATTAAACAATTATTAAGATGCCAGAAGGTACAGTTAAGTTTTTCAATGAATCAAAAGGTTTTGGTTTTATTACTCCCGACGCAGGGGGCAAGGATGTTTTCGTTCACACCTCCGGGCTGCAGGACGACATACAGGAAGGAGATAAAGTCTCTTACGAGATAGAAGATACACCAAAAGGCGCCAGCGCAGTAAAAGTAAAGCGCGTTTAATTACGCGCTCCGGCGAAAGACAGCTATTTAGAGGGGGTGCTGCGGCTCCCCCTCTATTTTTTATGCTTTTCTAACGAAGCTATTGCACCCTCGAGAAAATATTTTCGGACCTGGTAAGGGTACACTTCATAGCGGGCATTATCCTCGTTAATAAAATAGCCATTCTTCAGCAGGCTGTCTACTTCATATAACATCGCCAGCGCCTCCTTCTTCCGCCCCGTGCGCGACAAACATAAAGCCTTATAGTATTTTGCATCCGGCAGGTAAGCATTCAGCGCCAGGCTCCTGTCGAAACATGCTATAGCACTGTCATTATTATCCTGCTCGTACCAGGTGATACCCACATAGAACCAATGCAGGTAATGCGCCCATTCAGCCCCGTGTTGTTTTGTCTTATGGTCTATACACTGCTGCACCAGGTAGCGGGCAGAGTCGAAATTGTCTGACTGCAGGTGGCATAGCCCTATAAAAAAATCATAAGGATGATCCATCACCCCGCTGTTGCCGTTCAATGCCTTCGCCCGGTAAAAGTCTTCCCGGGCTTCGTCATAATCCCTGCTGAAGATGCAACGTGTGTACCCCCTGTATGCTATGTACCGCTGTGGGTCGTACTTTACAGCACTATCCAAAAAAGGCTTTGCCAGGCCGTGCTTCATCTGCTTGCTGAGCGGCATAGCTTTTTGTTGCCAGAGGTAAGCCCGCCATGGAGCGATAGCCAATGCACTATCTAAATAACGCTGCCTTTGCTGCGAGAACAACCGGACGGAATTAGCTTTTCGCCAATAGTTATCCACTTTTGCGGAATCGTCGGGCGATAGCGGGCGGGGGGTGTATTTTGTATCGGTTTGCGTAAGGCCGGGATAGCAGGCGATAAACGCAGCCAGTAATAGTAGTATATGTTTCATATTTCCCATGTTGGTGTGCAGAAGATGAAGACGCGCACAAATCTGCAATAAATAGTTAAAAGCTAGTTAGGTTTGTGTTAAAGAAGAAACAGTATGGCAGAGCTGACCATAAGACAAGCCACAGCAGCTGATGCAGCACAAGTACACCGATTCGTATGCCTGCTGGAAGACATGCAGTTTGACGGGCAACTCTTCGAGCAGTATTACCTGCAGAATATCGTCCACCCGGGATATTACTACCTGCTGGCAGTGGACGATGAAAAACCTGTGGGTTACCTGAGTTGCCATGGGCAACTGCTGCTGCACCACCTGAATTATGTATATGAGATACAGGAGCTGTATGTAGACGCAGCATACAGGGGCAAAGGTATTGGCAAAGCGTTGATAGAGCACCTGCGCGCACTACTGAAAGACAAAGACTATGATATGCTGGAAGTAGCCTGCGGGTTCAAACGGCCGGAGTCGCATATTTTCTACGAGCAGGCAGGTTTTGGCAAAACACACTTCAAGTTCACCATGCGGAAATAACTGTAGCGTGTAGCGCTGCGCGACGCTACAAGCTGCACATCAGTAGCTTTGTTCATTCCCAAG
>DATCSV010000092.1:0-2965 GCA_036568285.1 Flavipsychrobacter sp.
AATTGCTGAACATTACGGGGCAGCAGGTAGCCGCTGGTAATGTGCCGGCAAATGGCAAGATCAGCCTGCAACAAAACCTGCCCGCCGGTACTTATATTATCAAGCTCACTTCTACCGACGGAGCATTGGGTGTAGAGCGTATCAACATCATACATTAATGAGTTACGCTTATATCTACCATGCAGGTAGATGTAGCACTCTTTAAAACTTAAAAGCTGCTGACGCGATGTCAGCAGCTTTTTCAATTTCGTCCCTATCCGGGTATTAATTATCAAAATCGTAAGTACGGGTATTCAGTTTAAAACCGTCAATGTTTTCAGTATAACCATTAGCGTATGGAGAACCTACGCGGATACCTAACCATGAATCCGTTACCCTTATCCTTATACCGGGATAGGTGCTTAACAGGTCACTCCATGTCATGCTGGATACCGAAGTGCCGGGGAAATTGCCTCCCGAATAGCGCCATACTGCGTTGCCGTTGTCTATGCAGTCCCACTCCTGCCACGTGTTTTGTGCTATGGCGTTTGCCGGTGGGGTAAATACCAGGCGTCTTTGCCATGTATCGCTGCCATTAAAGTCAACATTGAAGTTAAGGTAAGCCGACCTGTTGGCCGCTCCACCATTGCCGGCAGAGGGGTTGTAAGTGCTAAACGCTAAAACGGTAATATCGGCCAGCTTTGTACCCGAAAACTGGTAGGTCGCCAGGTTTCTCCTCTGCGTACCCGACACACTTATCTGTGCGCTGCCCGAACCGTATGGCGCAGTGCCCGGCCCTGATACAAAACTGCCTAACGAGTTATCAATAGCGTCCGTTTCGTCGTTGTAAAAAAACCACTTCGTAGGGTCTGCCTGCACATCACTGATGCTTTGTGCCATATCGCCCGCTTGTACTACTATCTGGTCGCCATGTGCCAGGTGCGCATTCATGGCATTGGCACTTACTTGTATTACCTGGCCATTATGCCTCAGTTTTACTTTCGCACTGTTGTTCGATTGTTTTTCCATTGAAGAGATCGGTGTGGTAGTGCTTGCGGGTTCTGCCTCGCTGGATGCCTTGTTGCATCCTGCCACTACAGAAACGGCCAGCAATACCGGCATTAGTTTTTTCATAATAATTTTTTTAGAGATGGATGATTGATTTTATTTTTGTAAATATATCCATTAAACACAACAATTGCAATGTTGTTAATATATGTTTAGTTGTGCGGGTGATAATGAACCATGTAAATACATGTTACTATATATCAGTCAACCTGTTACAAATTATAGCCCGGTTGCGTTCCTTCCTATTGGCTTCCGGGTACTACCGGGTATAAAAGAAACAGAACCACGTGTAGTCATGGCCTTCCTATACGCAAAAGCAAAAATTCATTCAGCAAACTCTGTATATATCACCTTTCCATCCCGCACCAGTTCGCAGATATGCCCCGACTGCACGCGCGTACCAAAGATGTTCAAGCCTCCCGTATAATACCACACATCCACGTCTTTGCCGATAGCCGCCTTCAGTTTGCTGGTATCTATATCCCGCTCCAGGCCACGGTTGATATAGTGCAGGTATCGCTTGCCCCCTGTAGCTACCAGGAAGCTTATATCCTTGCTGCGGGTGTCAGCAGTTATGGACCTTATTACCCCGCTTACCTTCGTGGCATCTTCCCGCTCCGGCACAGCCGGAACCGCCGACGACAACCAGTCCACGACGCATAATACAAACAGCGCCGCAACACCTGCAATCAGGATACTCACCGTTATGGAAGGTCGTTTGCTCATGGTACTTTATAATACATAACGAAATTGTATGGTTTCTATTACACCTATTGCCCTGTTTAGCCTGTTTTTGGCTAGGCCGCCAGGCACTTCGGCCAACAATAATTTTTTGTCATTATTGTAATTATGCCTTATATTTGCTATTGTAAATTTGTCGGATTTATGATAATCGCCTGCCACGGCAAGCATCAGGTATAAAAACTCATTGCCATGCCACTAAAACAAATATACGGCCACACCAGGCCCAACTACATAACCAGCCCCCGCCACCCGCGGGGGCTTTTTGCTGAATTGTTAACCCCGGACGCTATACCGTTTCAGTTAACAAAAGTTAACAAACAGTGTGCAATTAGTTCATTACCAACCAATTGCAAACATGCGATATTGCCGGCAGTTAAACCCTTCTACAGCCGGTTAACAAAATCAGTCATTCTTACGCCCTGCTTCGGCATAAACAGTCGTCCGGTGTTTACGAGGCGTGTAGCATCGAAGCAATCTATGCTGTTGAATCATGGACCGGCTACAAAGACGGCTTCAACCAAACTATCGCTGAGTTGTGCAAAAACCACTCCTGCAATAATTTTTACTTTTCCTTACATACCCCGCAACCACCACTTTCGTATATTTAAACCGGAAAAGGCGCTTATGCTGAGACAGACCCAACAACAGAAACTATTACAAAAGCTCTCCCCGCAGCAGATTCAACTGATGAAACTGCTGCAGATACCTACTGCCAACCTGGAAGAACGTATCAAAGAAGAGATGGAAGAAAACCCCGCCCTGGAGCTGGGTGCCGAGGCCAATGACGATGAATACAACCTGGACGGTGACAAAGAAGAAGAATACGAGGCCGACGACGTAGAGCTGAGCAGCGACGACACAGAAAATATAGACCTGGATGATTTTCTGCGTGGGGAGGATGAAGGTGGCGGCGGCGATTATAGCGACTACTACAGCGGGCAGGACAATGAACGCCCGGAGAGCCCCGTGCGGGTAGAAACCAGCTTTCACGACCACCTGCTGGTGCAACTGGGCATGCTGGGTCTGGAAGAAGACAAGCAGACCATAGCTGAGCAGGTAATAGGTAGCCTGGACGAAGACGGCTACCTGCGCCGCGAACCCCTGGCACTGGTAGACGACCTTGCCTTCAGCAGCGGTATGGAGACTACCGAGGAAGAAGTGCTGGAAGTGATAG
>DATCSV010000093.1:0-2635 GCA_036568285.1 Flavipsychrobacter sp.
TAACCCTACTAATGGTAAGTTCTATGTACAGTTCAGCACCCAGGCAGAGGTAACGGACGTCCAGGTGAGGGTGACGAATGTAACAGGGCAAGCGGTGCACAACCGGTCTTACCAATACGAAGGCGGCATGTTCTACCAGGAGCTGGATATGACAGGCCAGCCGGCAGGTGTGTACTTTGTAGAACTGCAGGCCGAAGGGCAGCGGTTAGTGAGGAAATTAATAGTGCAGTAGAAAAGTAAATGAAAATAGAGTTAAAAATCCGGCAGGGGCTAACCCCTGCCGGATTTTTTATGTCTTTTATAAGTCTAGGGCTAGACTTAAATATAGTATTACCTATAATAAAGATATAATAATATGAAGGCGTTTCAATATTTATTAGCGGGATTTATTGCGATGGTGTCTTTCGGCATTACCCCCGGATATGGCCAAAGCACTACAATTAATACGACTGTTGGAAGTACAGGTTATAATGGAAACAATAGTTCAGGTGTCAATGGTTTCATAACGTTTGTCGTCGAGAACAACTCCGGTATTGCTATAAAAATAACAGAGGTAGGCAATTGGGCAACCACAGGACATAATAGTACGACGAGTACATTATGGTATAGCGCTACCTCTTTAAGCGGACCGGTTACACTTTCATCTCCAATATGGACTTCTGTTGGCTCCAACGTAGTAAACGGTGTAACAGCTTCGGGAGTATTTCCCGTTTTACCGGGTTTAAACTTTCAGATTCCCGATGGTGCTATATATAGATTGGCTGTACATACAACAGGTGTTAATAATTATACGTTAGGTACAGGCACACCTAATAATTTTACCGCGGCGGGTGTTACACTTTACGCCGGTGACCACCAAATAAATGGGCAAAACGTAGGATATGCAGTAGGGAATAACCCACGTTTCTTTTCGGGTTATATCACATTTGAGCCTGCGTCTATACCTTGCAACGATACGATCCAAAGTTCAGTAGTAATTGGTCCGGACGAAATCTGTCCTCAGAAACAATTTAGTCTATCCGTAGGATTGCAGAATGGAATACTGTTGTCCGGCCTTACATATCAATGGCAGTATTCTGTGAATGGTGTTAGTTGGGCCAATTTTACAGGTGTACCTAATGTACCGGCCGGTGGAGAGATAAAAGATATTATTACACATGACAAATGGTACCGCTGTGTTGTAAAATGCCAGGCCACAGGTGAAACATTTACCACTCCTCCACACAAAGTAAGCATCGCTCCGTTCTATTACTGCTATTGCGATAACGAAGTGACCAGCGATGCGGGAGCAGATATCGGCAACCTGACCATTATTAAAACCGGCCTGTTTGATTCTGTGTATAAGAAGGGACAGTTAGTAACCGGTTCAGCAACACCTGTATTTAATAACAACACAGCTAACCGTAAATACACCTCCTACCACGACAGCCTTGGCTGGCCATGTTTGTACCGCGATACTACGTACCTGTTTAACGTAACCCAGATACACTCGGGCGGTTCATTTGAAACCGGCGTAGTGCAGGCTTATATAGATTACAACCGCGACGGGTTGTACAACCCCAATACGGAAAGGGTATTTGTACAGGCTATGAACGGCCTGAACGCTAACCCGCATATCGTACAGGTAACCGGCAAGGTGCCCTCCAGTGCACAGATAGGCCCTACGGGTATGCGCCTGATCATCAGCAAGGATACAGTGAATGGAGCGCCCTGTGCTACCATACCCGGCGGCGGAGAAGTGGAAGACTATATAGTGGAAATATGTCATCGCCCTTGTGATGCTCCTATCAATGGAGGAATAGTGGTGTCTACTGATTCGTCAATGTGTGCGGGATATGAATATACGCTGACCGACACCACGTACGAAAAAGGCCGTTCCGGCTTCCTGAGGGCATGGCAGGTATCAGGTGACAACGCTACCTGGTTCAACATACCGAACAGCCAGAACAAAGACACTCTTCAGCGCGTATTTGCAGGCCAGCCACTGTACTACAGGCTAAGGACCATCTGCGCACCCACACACGATACCAACTACTCAGCAGGTACGCTGATCAATGTAAAACCCGGCTATAAGTGCTACTGCTACAGCAAAGCGGTAGGCGGGTTGAATGTAGACACCAGCGATATAGGTGGTGTGACAATAGCAGACTACAGCTCCAATGCCGGCGGGCCTCACCTGCTGAATGCGCTGGCAGTAAAACCAAGAACTGACTTTACGGATATCACTCCGATCAACCTGTTCATAGACAGTGTGTACCAGTTCTCGGTATTCCACACGATGCCTGTGGTAGAACATGGCGATGCCAAGGTGACTGTCTTTATGGACTTCAACAACAACCATAAGTATGATATACCCGAAGAGCGTATCTACACGGGATACACAGCCATAGGCAACCATACGTTGATAGACAATGTGATCATTCCGCAGAAGGCGATAACAGACGTACCTACAGGTATGCGTGTGATCATCAACAACGATGTAGGCCCGAATGTGCCATCGGACAGTGCCTGCGGCCCTTACACATCCGGAGAGACAGAGGATTATGTACTGATCTTCCGCAAGGCATGGCCTGCGGGCATCAGCGGACAGGCTGCGCTTACGGGCTTCAATGTACACCCTAACCCTACAAGTGGT
>DATCSV010000094.1:0-2518 GCA_036568285.1 Flavipsychrobacter sp.
AATTCGGTAGTGCTGGGTTACGAAGTGGCCGATGCCCTTTTTCCCGGCGGCGGCGACCCAGTAGGCAAGAAGATCAATTTTCACGGGCGGGGTTTCAATGTGGTGGGTGTTATGCGCAAATCCGGGCAGAGTATCTCTGGTTTCAACTTCGACAGGGGCCTCATCTATCCCTATTATGCGGCAGCGTCTATGGTCGATGTCACTTCTTTCAATAACGACCCTACACTACTCATTAAGACAGGTACAGATGTAAACGTGCAGGATGCCCGCCTGGAAGTTGAAGGTGCCCTGCGCAGGATAAGGAGGGTAGCACCGGGAGAAAAAAACAACTTCGCAGTAAACCAATTGAGCCAGATAACCGAAAGGCTGAATGTGATGTTTACATCCATAAATATGATTGGCGGGGTAATAGGTGCTTTTTCCCTCATAGTGGGTGCTTTCGGTATTGCCAATATCATGTT
This sequence comes from Flavipsychrobacter sp., assembly GCA_036568285.1. GTDB lineage: Bacteria > Bacteroidota > Bacteroidia > Chitinophagales > Chitinophagaceae > UBA5543. The sequence continues at coordinate 462 of DATCSV010000094.1, forward strand.
TGTAACGGTAAAGGAACGTACTAAAATGATTGGGCTGAAGAAGGCCATCGGCGCGCGTTCCCGCAGCATACTGCTGGAGTTCCTGGTGGAGGCTGTTACTCTTTGCATCACCGGCGGGCTCATAGGTATCGTATTCGTACTGCTGCTGGCGGTCATCCTCACCTATGCTGCAGATTTCCCTGTTACACTATCTTTACAAAACTTTTTCATCGGCATAGGTATTTCAGCTACGGTAGGTGTACTGGCGGGGTTCATCCCGGCACGTTCCGCCTCCCGCCTCGATCCTGTGGCCGCAATACGCTCGCATTAATATTAAGTATAGAAGCAGACTATGGGTAAAGAACGCACGATCATCCTCGATAAAGAACGCATCAACTGGAAGATGCAGCGCATGGCTTACGAGATATGGGAAAACTTCTGCAACGAGAAATCTGTAACTCTCATAGGCATAGAGGGTAGTGGTGCCATAGTGGCTAAAAGCCTGGCGCGCCGGTTGAAGGAAATAAGCCCGCTGAAAGTAGAGCTGCTCATGATAAAGCTGAATAAGCGTAAACCTGTGGCTACTGACATCACAATTGATGAGGACCTTTCCGGCAAGGCGCTGGTGCTGGTAGACGATGTGGCCAACTCAGGTAAAACGCTGCTATACGCGTTAGCCCCGATACTGAAATTTGAACCTAAGAAAGTACTGATAGCCGTACTGGTAGACCGCAGGCATAAGTCATTCCCCATCACCCCCGATATCATTGGCCAGAGCGTGTCTACAACACTACAGGAGCACATTGATGTGGAAACGGAAGGTGAATACATCACGGCCGCTTACCTGCAATAACAAAGAGCACACAAGATTATAAAAATTATAAACAGAAGAAGATAAATGCCCGTTACATTAGTGATACATGGTGGTGCAGGGAATGTTACTCCTGCCACGGTAGATGGTAAAGAAACAGAATATACCGAAGGCCTTCAACTGGCGCTTGATGCCGGTTATAAGGTGCTGAATGCAGGCGGTGCCGCTATGGATGCGGTAGTAGCTGCCATTGTAGAATTGGAAAATAATCCATTGTTCAACGCCGGCAGGGGAGCGGTTTTCACCAAAAAAGGACTGAACGAAATGGATGCCGCCCTGATGAATGGCAAAAACCTGGAAGCCGGGGCAATTGCAGGTGTCCGCAATATCAAGAACCCTATCAAGCTGGCGCGCGAGGTGATGTTACATTCCCACCACGTATTCCTGAGTGGCAACGGTGCGTCAGAGTTCGCACTGACACGCGGCATGGAGATAGTGCCCGATGAATACTTTTTCAATAAAGAACGCTACGAGCAATGGCTTGAGATTCGCGACAGCGACCATTATCAGCTGGACCATAAAGGGGATAACCTGAAAGGCGGCGCCGCAAATCCCGACCATAAATTTGGTACTGTAGGGGCAGTAGCCTGCGATGCCGATGGCAATATAGCTGCAGGCACATCCACCGGCGGCATGACCAACAAGCGTTTTGGCCGCATAGGCGATAGCCCTGTTATTGGTGCGGGCACTTATGCTAACAATGCCACCTGCGCCATTAGTTGCACCGGCCATGGTGAGCCTTTCCTGCGTGCTGTAGTAGCGCACGATATCAGTTGCCTCATGGAGTACAAAGGACTGTCTTTGCAGGAAGCATGTGATACCGTGGTGAAAGATAAACTGGTAAAGCTGGGCGGCGAGGGCGGCCTGATAGCTGTGGATGCAAAAGGCAACGGGTTGTTCAGCTTTAATTCTGCCGGCATGTACCGCGCCATCCGCAACAGCGATGGCAGGGATGAGATAGCTTTTTATGGAGCATAAAACAGTAGTATGAATAAACTGGTCATCACAATTTTCATAATGTTGCTGGGAACTGTTTCTGTTGCCCAGCCTACAGAGGTACACATGAAAAAGCTACAGGGCTACTTCTTCAGTGGCAGCGACGCCATGCTGAAAGATGGACCGAACTGTTTTGTTATCACCAGGCTGCAGGAGTTTGAAAAGTTCTTTGGTAAGGGTAGGGCGGACACACCGCAGTTCAGCAAAGAGT
>DATCSV010000095.1:0-4336 GCA_036568285.1 Flavipsychrobacter sp.
CCGACCTGAATCTTGTTTTGCGCTCGGGGTCGTACACATGCGTCCAATCCTCCAGCCCTTTATCCTTTATCACTTCCTTCCACTTGTCTACTTCACCCTCTGTACGTACGCCAAATATCCTCACCCCTTTATCTTTCAGCACTGCTTTATATACTGAATCAACCTGGGGCATTTCAGTAAGGCAGTGCCCGCATTCCGGGCTCCAAAATATCAGCAATGTGTACTTAGCGTCAAACTCGTGCAGAGAGTGCATCTTACCGTTTACATCCGGCATTTTCAGTTCGGGTGCTACACGGCCCAATACGTTGGGAGCTATTTTCTGCGCACGGTCTATATACTTCTCCAGGTCGTCGGGCGATACCCAAAAGGCATCCCCCCTCATGTAATAATTCTCTACCAGGTACACAAATACAGCATCCATACCCATTATCTTGCTTGACTCTGAAAAGCGTGTGAGCCACCACAAGGTGTATTTGAACATGTCCTTTGTACCCTTAGCTTTGGCCAGCAGTATATCTGCTTCTTTTTCTATACTATCAGGTATGGGCAGCATCAGTCTATTAAAGTATTCATCCAGCCTGCCATCGTATATAGGCGTGTGTATCAGCCTGTCATCCTGAAAGTCGAAGTCATCCCAATAATGCTCTTTGTAGTAGGTATATGCAAATGAACTATCAACCGTACCGTCGGGCAGCAGGTGGGGCCCCGGTGGCACTTCCGGCACTTTCAATGCGTTGAATATATTTGTCAGCAATGTGCCGGGATATTTCTCCGCGTACTTCTTCCGGTAGTCCTTCAGCTCGTCCGACAGCTTTTTATAGTCGGCTCTTACCGCAGCTGTATCTGCCGCTGTTTTGCCCTCTTCCAGCTTCTTGTTCAACTGCTGAGCCTTTTCGCCATAATCTACCAGGTATTGAACGTAGTCCACAAAGCGCGTATTCTCAGGGCTGCCTTTGAAGCTAATACCCGAGGGAAGCTTGGACTTGGTAGCTGTCACTGAAAAATTATCGCCGTTGTTCAGCAGCATTTCAAAGTAGTTAGACTTATCGGACAACAGCACCATGTAGATACCACCCAATGTGAATGTATCACTTTCAAATACTGCTTCTCCTTTCTTATCCAATCTTGCAGAGTCGGTACGGTATATGGTAGGCAGGGGCTTCCCATAATAGTGTACCAGGTAGAGGACACTGTCAGTCAGGTCAGTAAATTTCACTTTGATCTTGTACCCGTCTTTGCCTTTAAAAGTCTTTTTCTGTGCCTGCGCAGCAGATGCGCACAACAGTAACATTACGAGGCCGGTTAATACCTTACGCATAGTTCTCTTTATTTATATCGTTACCTGTTTTTGTTAGTTTTTTGACGAAACTTTACCCTCCAGTATCTCCACTACGGTCAGCATATTCTGGTGATCCAGCTTTTTGCCGCGTATGATTTTTTTCTGGTCGAGCAAATATACGCTGGGGGTGCCATATACATCATACTTGGCCCTGAAGTCTGATTTTCGCTCAGGGTCGTACACATGTATCCAGTTGTCCAGGTTCTTGTTTTTGATGATGCGCTGCCATTTCTCCGTTTCGCGGTCAATATTCACACCTATCACTTTCATGCCCTTTTTATAGAGTCCCTCCGCTTTAATAGCTGAATCTATGCGGGGTATCTCTTCCTCGCAATGTCCGCAGTCGGGACTCCAGAATACCAGCAATGTGTATTTCGCATCCACTTCGTGCAGCGAAACCTGCTTGCCGTCCAACTGTTGCAGTTTCAGTTCCGGAGCGATATTGCCGATGACATTGGGTGCTATGCTACGCGCGCGGTCGACGTACTTCTCCAGCGTTCCCGGGTTCAGCCAAAAGGCTTCCCCTTTCATGTAGTAGTTCTCTACCATGTGCACAAATACGGCATCCATGCCCATAATATCGCTTTCCTGCGCGTAGTTGGTTATCCAGTGTACTACGTATTTGAACACTTCTTTTGAGGCACGGGCTTTCTTGATCAAAGCATCTGCCTCAGCATTGAACGTGTCAGGAATAGCCGGCACCAGCTTGCTAAAATATTCTTCCAGCTTGTTGCCCAGCAGCGGGGTATATACCAGCCGCTCATCTTCAAACGCTATATTGTCCCAGTAGTGCTCTTTGTACCAGCGGTAGCGGGCATCATTGTCTATGGTACCATCTTCCTTTTTCATCTCCGGCACTTCGGGTGTTTCCAGTGCTTTGAAGATATTGGCCAGCAGTGTATTGGAATGCTTCTGTATATAATCTTCCCTGAAGCGGGAAACGTCTACCGACAGTGCCCTGAATTTATCCTGTATCACGGCGGTGTCTTTGGCAGTTTTCGCTTGCGCCAGGGTTGCCATCAATTCCTTGTGCTGTTTGCCCACCTTGTCGAGGAATACAACATACTGCTGAAACCGTTCATTCTCAGGGCTGTTTTTAAACGTTACCCCGACAGGCAGCTTTTCTTTGGTGATGTTCATCTCTATGGATTGCCCGTTGTCCAGCAGAAACTCGGTATAACTTGTATTATCCTGTAGTATCAACAGGTACAAACCACCTATTATTTCCCTATCCGACTGTAGTACGCCCATGCCCTTGCTGTCTATCGTAGCAGAGTCTACCTTATAAATGGTAGGCAGTGGCTTGCCATAGTAATGCGCCAGGAAAACCTTCTGATCCTTAAGGTCTGCAAACTTGAGTTTTACAGTATATCCGTCTTTTGCAAATAATAGTTGGCAACTACTGCCAATGAATAGTAGTGTAAGTAAAATGTGTCTCATAATTACTGCCCGTGAAGGTAAGTTTTTTTAAAAAAAGAGGTTAAACAATCCGTTTAATATTAACATTTCTTATATAGCACTGATAATTAAACTATACTGACAGCCTTAATTAATAAACCGTTGTAGCTTTGCCCCTTGTTTAACGAAATTCTAACAGGGAATTGGGCAGAAAGAAAAAACTAACGGTTCAGAATATAACGATTGAGTCTTATGCGGCTGAAGGTAAAAGCATAGCGCGCCTGGAGGATGGCAAGGTACTGTTTGTACCCAACGCTATACCCGGCGATGTAGTGGATGTGCTGGTACTCAAGAATAAAAAGAGCTACGCCGAAGGGAAAGTGCTGAAACTGGTGCAGCCGTCGCCGCTGCGGGTGGAGCCGTTTTGTCCGCACTTTGGCGTATGTGGCGGCTGCAAATGGCAGATGCTGCCCTACGAACAGCAATTGCAATACAAACAGCAACAGGTAGCCGACCAACTGAAACGCATAGGCCATGTGGAGCTTCCTCCCATACAGCCCATACTCGGCAGCCCTGTACAGACCAACTATCGCAACAAGCTTGAATTTACTTTTTGCACGCACCGCTACCGCACACAGGAAGAACTGCAGGCAGCAGAGGGCGAAATACTGGCACCGGAACCTGCACTGGGTTTTCACGCACCCGGTTTGTTTGACAAAGTGGTGCCCATAGGACAATGCTATCTGCAGCCTGAACCTACTAACACGCTGTTGAAGGTATTGAGGGAATATACCGAGCAACACCAACTACCCTACTACGACCACCGTATGCACACGGGCTGGTTGCGTAACATCATGCTGCGGGTAGCACGTACCGGTGAGGTGCTGGTGAACCTGGTGGTAAAATCAGAAAAAAAGAAAGAGCGCGAAGCACTTCTGGAACATATATACCAGAACGTGCCGGGTATCACATCCCTGCATTATACCATCAACCCCAAGGTGAACGATACCGTACACGACCTGGATGTGCAGTTGTACAAAGGCAAGGGTTACATAGAAGAAACACTGGAAGATTATCGCTTCATCATATCTCCCAAATCATTTTTCCAGACGAATACTTACCAGGCAGAAGCTTTGTACCGCGTCACTCGCGAATTTGCCGGTCTAACGGGCAGCGACGTGCTGTACGACCTGTATTGCGGTACGGGCAGCATAGGCATCTTCTGCTCGAAAGGTGCTAAAAAAGTAATAGGTATAGAAGTGGTGGAAGATGCCATAGAAGACGCTAAGAAAAATGCTGCGCTCAACGGGCTGGAGCATTGCCTGTACTATGCAGGTGATGTAGCACAGATATGCACCGATGAGTTCTTTGCAGAACATGGCCGCCCTGATGTCATCATTACCGACCCACCACGCGCCGGTATGCACGAGAAACTGGTGCAGCAACTGCTGAAAATGCGCGCGCCAAAAATAGTGTATGTAAGCTGTAACCCCGCCACCCAGGCCCGCGACCTGCAACTGCTTTGCACCGATTATAAGGTTACCCGCCTGCAACCGGTGGATATGTTCCCGCATACGCACCATATAGAGAATATGGCGT